>JADFCT010000199.1 GCA_017161665.1 Candidatus Sumerlaeota bacterium | reverse complement strand
CCCCAGTTCATGGTCAGGAAGAAGACATCGTCATGAACAAAAACCAGAATATCCCCTTGCGCGCGCTCAACGCCTTTATTATAGGCTGCGCTCAAGCTCATAGCGGCTCCTCGATTGTCGATGCGAATATACTCAAATTCCGCGCCGATATGCGCCGCCACGTGCTGTTGATGCGTATCCCATTCTGGAGGTTGTCCCGTGCTGACGATGACGCTTATCATAATAGCCCCTATTTGAACGGATAAGACATAATACGCGCTTTTTGAGGTATGTCTTGCATATGATGCCCGGCCGGTTCAAGGCTTTCTTGAGAAATTTGTGCCGCGTCATCCAACCGAAGAACCATGCATAAGATTTTTTTCCTTTCGTATCCAATCCCCATCGCATACACTTGCTTTTCGTTTTACGAAGCCTTGTTCACGAAATCCCAAAAAGAAAGCGCTTTTTATGTCCAGTCCATCCACTTCTCGGCGTGATTTTATCAAAAACGCCACTCTTTCCGCCGCTGCCACGGCGATGACGGCTTCGACTTATCGCCGGGTTCTGGGGGCGAATGACCGCTTATCTATTGCCGTCATCGGTTGCGGTGGGCGCGGCTACGATGCCCACATGCCGGGCCTTAACGCCCATGCGAACACCCAAAACGTTGAAATAACCGCCGTGGCCGATCCCTGGCGCCAAAGGCGTGAACGCGCCGCCGCTCGGGCTGAGGAATGGTTTGGCCGTAAGGCTCGCATGTTCGTTTCCTATCGCGACATCATGGCCTTGGATGATATTGATGCCGTGACCATCGCATCCTGTGATCATCAGCACACCACACATCTCGAGGCCGCTGCCCGCGCGGGGAAGGATGTCTATTGCGAGAAGCCACTGGCCATGGATATGGACAAACTTAACCGGGCCGTGGACGCTGTAAAGGAATCCGGGGTTGTCTGTCAGATCGGCACACAGTTGCGCAGTCTGCCCAGCATGGCCGGCGCCCGGAAGACGTATCAGTCCGGGATTCTGGGCGCCGTGGGGCGGATTGAACAGTGTCGCAATTCGGCCCGCCCTTACTGGTATGACCGACTGGCCCCGGCTGCCGAATCGGATGTGGACTGGGAAGAGTTCCTCATGGATCGCCCCATGCGCCCCTATAACCCGGATACGTTTACGGGCTGGTATGGGTATCGTGAGTTCTCCGATGGCACGGTCCCGGGACTGGGCAGCCACTTTATCGACCTGATTCACTATATCACCGGCGCTGAATTCCCGGTGAGCGCGGTCTGTTTGGGTGGAACGTACACGTGGGACGACACGTATAAATTCGACTGTCCCGATCATGTACACGCCCTGTGGACTTACGACGAAGGCTTCCTGGTTTCATACTCGACCAATTGTGGAAACTCGTCCGGCAACTCATTCAAATTTTTTGGTGATCAGGGAGTCCTGAATCTGGTCAACTGGAATGACCCGATTTTGACAGCTGAGGGCGGCAGCAAAAACAAGGGCGTGATTCGGGGGGAAAATCACATTGAGGGGATTGATCAGCCCGATCACTATCTGAACTGGCTCCAGTGCATCCGAGCCCGCAAGCAGCCCAATGCCCCCATTCAGGCCGGCTATCAGCACGCCGTGGCTGTCATCATGGCCATGAAATCCTTTGATTCCGGTCGCCGCCAGATCTTTGACCGGCAAAGACGACAGATTCGCGAGGGATAATCCCCGATTTGTTCTGTCCTGGAATTCGATTTGAAATCTGAACGAATGACGCGCCGTCTCTCGATTGAACGGAGAGACGGCGCGTTGGATGATGCGATGTTCCACCGATTCCTTGACGCCTTGCGATCAAGTCCCGGGATAAGCATAGGTTTCAAAGACCAGACGAATATCGCGAATGTTGTCGATGAAAACGTCGATGGGATCTGTACCGGGATTCGCCCCCAGCGTCTTGGCTGGAATGATCAGCACCCAGTTCGTGTTCCAAACGGAGCGACCAATGAGCCGGGCGCTGCGCGTGAATTCAGCATCCGGAATGTCACCGTCATAATTATAGGCCTTGATTTGCCCAAATCGGCGAATTTCGCCGACCTGTCCACTCAGCGAATCGAGCATCGGAATCCACCCGGGTTCTAAAACCTGAGCCGGCGGCGCCCCCGTCACGGGATTGAGCGTCAGTGGATACGGCGCCGGAATGGCTTGATCCTGAATGATAAAATGACGGGTGGCCAGATTATTTCGATCACTGGGAGTCCGCATGATGTCTGCCCCAACGGGGAAGAAGTAGGCGGGGATCGTGGCGCTGAGATCGGCCCCATTCAATCCCTCCAACAGGATCGTGATGGCCCGAACCTTGGTCGCAAAGTTGGTGGACAGGAACTGATCCTGTCCGGCCACTTTGGCGTTTCCGAAGAAGTTTTGTCCTGCATTGATTGTGGACGGGAACTCAATAACCAGGCCCGGCTCCACAGGGTCACGTGGGCTGAAGGGGACGCAGTAGCGGTTGAAGTTCTCAAGGGCCAACAGGTTCTCCACGCGCGTCGCGCGAAGGGCTTCGCGCCAGCGCCGATCGGCTTCCGCGACGCCTTCGGAATCGCCACTGTCCGTGGGCAGGAACTGCATCATATCATAGCGCAGAGAGACCATCACCTGATCGGGTTGCGGATTATTGAATCCCAGCTGACTGCGAAGGGTGGTGGTCCAGTTCAGGTTCATCCGAGCCAACGAATCGGCCAACCCCGGATCGCCGACTTCCCCACCCTGATAGGGATTCCAAACGCCGTCGCCGTCGTTGTCTTCCAGGAAGCCTAAGCTTCGGCTTCGGACAATTTCCGTCATGAAATCCAATCCCGCCCCCCGCGAGTCGCCGGGCATAAAGCACGTTTCATAATCGTAAGCCCGGGCGGCCAGATAGATGTAGCGGGCCGACAAGTCAAAGGCGGCGCGATATTTCTGCAACGCGTCGTCTCGGAAGATGCGATATGCCATGTTCTTGTATCGAATTTCCTGAACCGCGGTCGCCGTCTGAAGGCGGAAGCGCGTGAACTGTCGCAGCAGTTCCTCGCCAGTGGCCAGGACGGTCTTATATTGATTGGCGGCCTGTTGCACAGCCTCGTGCGCGATCAGCATTTCCAAGCGTAAGGTCTCTTCGTCCCGCAGCATGGTTTCGAGATCATAAATGGCCTCGAGAACCGCATAGGACGCATCGACTTGCATGATGCTGTGATTGGCTCGGTTTTCCACGGTTGTCTTTGCCGCTTCCAGAGCATTCTCCAGCGTTTGGGTCACAACCGATAATCCCTTGGCAAGCGTGCTGCCCCCGGTACCAATCAGCTGAACGGCCGACCGGGCTGGCGCGGCGACGTCCCCGCCGAATGCGGTCGCGTTTTTGGGGATTGCTTCGGAACCGGCTTTTGCGTACTCGATGCTATCTTCGGCGGCCCAATCCAGCAACATCGTACCTGTTTTCAGAGTGACCAAGGCCACATCCATTCCGAGAATTGCGAGGTCTTTGGCGTTGTTGACCTGAAGTTTGCCCAGTTCATAGCCATGTTGGTACTGAATCAACTCGGCCTTATCTTCGATCGTGTCCATCAATGATTTATAGTTGCCCAAAGCAATCAGATACCGCCCCATGCTCTGCAGCAATTCAGATCGCGCCCTTTGAATCTCACCATACGAAAAGCGATCGGTCCAGGAATCGGGCTTGGTAAGACCATATTTATGGTTGAAGTGCATCGTCACGGTGCGTTCGGTGGTTTGTAAAACCCCTGAATTATTGACAACCACCGATAAGGTGAGGGGCTGGAGGAACAACCAGGGGCTGTGTGTATAAGTCGTTGTATAGGACTTCGTCACCAGTGGCTCGTTATTGTGGTTCTTCGCAATGCCCAATAGTTCTGTCATGGGCACATAGTCATAGTGATAAATGTCGGGACCACGATAATCGCCCGGGTAGGTTCCGGTCAGCCCCACATCCTCTTTATAGGGACGGCCAAAGATTTCGATCAGGCGACTCTGGTAATCGACTTCCTGTTCGCGCACGGCGCTCTGAAACTCATCCAGCGAATCGTTCTGCGCCCGCAATTGCTGTGTGCTGTTGAGCGCATAATTGAACAAGGTCTTCGCATTGGAAATGGACAGAATCGCCCGCTCATAGATCTGCTCAAAGTGAGTCATCCCTTCGTCAATGCCGCTGGGGGAAATATCAAAGGGCATCACATTGCGCTCCAGCCCCAGGGGATTCTGCCCTTTGTCGGCGTTGTCCACCTGATCCTGAATTCGATTGTAAGCGCTGACGATGTCGGCCAAATCGGTCACGGTCTGACGGTCAATGGGATATTCATTGATTCCCGGTTCGTCCTGGGAGGCCTCGGGTAACAGGGCGTTCCCGACGAGCCAGTCAATATAAGCCCCTTGCCCCGCGCGGGCGCCCCATTCTGACAAGCCCCAGGCCCGTTCTTCATCTTGATCTCGATATCCCTGGAATTGCCCGTCGGGATCTTCCACATACCGCGAGCGATAGGTCAGGTTGACAATTTCAGCTCCCGTGCGCGCCTTGGCGGACGCGGTGCGGGCGAAGCGTTGCTCTTCCTGGAAGTCCACATCCACATTGCCGCCGCCGATGGTCATCGTTTCCGAGCGCGGTACCCAGACAAAAGCCGAATCGGACAAAAGGCGATAGTAGGATTTGATCGCTGTCAGATAATGCCCCCAAGCGTCGCCATGTCCCTGCGGATAAAAGAACTGAGCGTCGGCCGCATCGATCACGCCGTCATACTCTCCATCCGGATCCCGGATGTCATAGTTGAGCTGATAGGCCACCTCGCCAAAGGCGCCGGAGAAGTTCCACGGTAGCCGGTTATAGATGGGCGTCTGGGTAATGGCCGGCAGGGCCGTGGCGTCACGTCCACGCAACAGGGCCAACTCTTCATCAAGCAATGTCGGCGTCTGTTCCAGGTCGGCGAAAGCGTAAAGCGATGTGGTCATTTGGGAATAGGCATCGCCGGAATCATCCAGCAAGCCAATGGTGGGATCCGAAGCGTCCGCGAAGGCTTCATTGCCCAAGAGGCTATAGAGATCGGATATGCGACTGGCCATGAGCAGGAGCGCGTTGTTTGCCGGCTGGTAACTGATCCCCGCGCCGATGGACAACATGACGCCACGTTTGTAAACGGTCTCATATATTTCGATGAGTCCGTACTCGTCCGCGCTGTCACAATTGAGCGGCACGGCGCCTTCCCAGCGGGGGCCGGCCTGAGCCAACATATCGACCGTTGTATTGATGCTCTTGGCCGGATCGGACAATTGCCGGAACCGCTGTTCGTAGGGATTGATGCCGCCCAACACCCGCTTGATCCATCCGTCTCCCATCTTGGACGGCGTCCACTCGCTCCAGCCCTGGGGATTGTCGGGCGGGGCGCAAATGGTCGGAGTCTCCGGACGATATCGACAGATGAACCAATTATCGCTCAACGTCAGCGGCGAGGCGCCACCGATTGAATAGGAATTTTTGCCAAGGCCCTTATCCACCAGTTCCCAACCGTCCGTGATGTCGTCGGGATAGCGGGGCACATAGCCGGGCGTCGTGGGAAGGTCGTCTTCCAAACCGTCCGGCTGCAACCGCCATTCAAAGTAGTAGTTGCCTGGCTCTCCGCCAAAGTCACCCGTGTGACGAACCGTCAGGCGCTCATCAAAGACACACGCCGGTTCGATCATGGTTACCTCTCCCCGAAAGGTCGGACAGGCCACCTTGATGACTTGAAGTGAAACAGGAAGACCGGGGTCACAGACACTTTCACTGTCCTGGAAAGCCAGAGTCACATAGCCGGTTCCTGTGGCCATGCCGGCGGACAGAGCCAGCATCCCGACCTGAGTGTCTTCGGAGGTGAATTCCAGGTCGTCTTTGGTCAGATCGGCCAGTTCGTCCACCCAGCCTTCCCAATCCGTATTGCCACTTTTCAAACCTTTGATGGCG
The DNA here is from genome assembly GCA_017161665.1 of Candidatus Sumerlaeota bacterium. Lineage (GTDB taxonomy): Bacteria > Sumerlaeota > Sumerlaeia > JADFCT01 > JADFCT01 > JADFCT01. The sequence goes on along the minus strand of JADFCT010000199.1, from coordinate 1,214 downwards.
GCGCGCTGATCGCTGGAAATCAGATTAGGTAGTATATAGGGAGCGCCCAGGGGCGGGTTATAGTACTCCCCCCGAATCCCCAGAATGCCATTCGTGTCGTCGATGGGACGGTAGTACACACGCAGGGCCAGATCCGGCCCCAGATCCTTAAATCGTTGTTCGGCCTGCCCGTCATGAACGGCCCATTCCAGATTCATCCCCTCCGGCAGGGCGCCGACCGCGACTTCCTGTGTTTTGATGGGGTCGATCATCACCACACTCAGCGTCCCCGGCTCCCGTATGTCCGTTTCCTGATACAGGATATCCACGCTACAATGGCCAGCCGAGGGATTATCCGGCACGGCAATGGCCGGCAGTCCACGCATGGGTTCGACCAGTGTTTCGCCTACGAAAAGGGTCGGCGCGTCTTCAGGCCAAACCGCGCTGTAGAGAACATCCACCGGCGTGCCCGGCGTACCGTTGTATAGATCCAGAAGCGGCACACCGGCCGGCAGTTCGGGGCGCGGATAATGATCGGGGAAGAAGTAGCTATCTCTGGCGAAATAGAAGTAACGGGTGATGACCAACGCCTGATCTTCCCCGGGATTGGGACCGCGCTTGGCCCATAATTGATTCTTTCGATCCAGATGTCCCACAGGGTCGGTTTCATCAAACTCGACCGAGTACGTCCCCTCGGGATAGACGGGATCGAAGGCCAACGGGACCGGCGGCAGCATCAACATGCCTGCCGTCGTAGCATACGCGAACGGATACGTCGCTGTTTCGGCGACGATGCCGGCCGCTTCCATCCGTCCCGTCCCTGTCGTCTTCGGATCGCCGTATGCCAAAAGGACAAAAGGCTCCGAAGTTTCTGGCGTGCTCAAATCGTTGCGCAATGCGAATATCGTTCGGTGGCCATTGCGGTTCTGTCCCACCATGGCATGTTCATCATTCGGATTGAAGCCCGGCAGACTGGAATCGTTCTGGAAATACAATCCCCAGTCCTCCCCATACACCTGAGGATCAATAAAACCGAGCCCCAATTGACTGGCCACCACAATCTCTCGTTGGATAACGGGCGGCAGTACCGAGTAGTGATAGACGTGATCCGGCCAGTCCATGTCATTGTCGAGGATTTTCTCCTGGAGCGCATTAAACAAACGCGAACCTTTGTGATAGTAGACAACCACCAAATCGTCGCCGGGATCCGTCGGATCATCCACATTGACCGGCAC
>JADFCT010000198.1 GCA_017161665.1 Candidatus Sumerlaeota bacterium | reverse complement strand
TCTTGATACGATGCAGCGTGGTGGTCAGCATTTCCAGGTCATGGCCGTCCACCGGTCCCAGATAGCGAAAGCCGAGATTCTCGAAGAACTTGCCGGGGAGAATCAGTCCCTTGGCGCCCGCTTCCACCCGATGGGTCAGATCCAGGATGCGTTGCCCCACATGGGGGATGCGCCGGATCATGTACTCAATGTCTTCCTTGGCCTGGTTATAGAAGTGATCCGTGATGATGCGGTTAAAATACCGGGAAATGGCGCCGACATTCTTTGAAATGGACATCTCATTGTCATTGAGAATGACCAGCAGGTCCGTGCCCAGATAGCCGGCGTTGTTGAGGGCTTCATAGGCCAGGCCCCCGCTCATGGAACCGTCGCCAATGACGGCGGTGACTTTGAAGTCCTCGCCCTGAATGTCTCGCGCCTTGGCGATCCCGAGGGCGGCGGAAATGGACGTGCTGGCGTGACCTGCGCCAAAGGCGTCATAGGGGCTTTCATCCCGTCGAAGAAAACCGCACAGTCCGCCCTTTTGGCGAATCGTCTCGAAACGGTTGTTCCGGCCGGTAATGATTTTATGAGCGTAGGCTTGATGGCCCACATCCCAGACAATCTGATCCCGGGGGGTATCCAGAACGTAATGCAGGGCCAGCGTCAATTCCACCACCCCCATGGAGGCGCCGAAATGGCCGCCGATTTGGGAAATCGTATTAATGATGCGCTCGCGGATTTCTCCTGCCAGTATGGCGAGTTCCTCGACGGACAACCGACGCAAATCGGCCGGGTCCTTTATCTGAGATAGCAAATTCGTCGGATTGCTCATTCGTTCCCGCTTTCATCAATCGCCCCGGTATCCAAGGGGCGTTCTTCGAGGCGTCCATCCTCGCCTTCCAGCAACAGACGCGCCTTTTTTTCCACGGCGGCCAGTTGGGCGGCGCATTCCTTGCTCAAAGCGCGCCCCTCCTGAAACAGTCGAATGGAATCGTCCAGCGACGTTTCTCCATCCTCCAGTTTACTGACGATGGCCTCCAGCCGCTCAATGGATTTCTCAAAGCTCAGTTTTTTTTTCGTCGTCATATTGCGCGCGCCCTACCAGCCCGCCGCCAAGCGGCGGGCCGCGTTATCTGCTTTGTCCGGCAAAGAAAAATTGTGAGGGGAAGACAGGGCTGCCGTCAAGGCGCATTGCCTGAAAAACGCATCGCTCCCTTCGCGCCGCCCCACTTTCTCCAGAAAAAAACAACCCCCACGCTGGATCACATCCAAGCGGGGGGGCTTTCGCTATACCGAACGAACGGTGTGGCGGTGATTTCAGTACCGTTCCATGCGTTTTTTCATCTTCAGCATGTTACGACGGGCCTTCCGGCGGGCAGCTTCCAATTTGCGGCGGCGCTTCTCGCTCGGTTTTTCATAGTGCTCGCGACTACGGAGCTCTTTGAGAATACCGGCTTTCATGCACTCTTTCTTAAACCGCTTGAGCGCTTTCTCCATCGGCTCGTTTTCTTCCATTTTGATGAAGCTCATTGACTGAAAATCACCCCCATCCTTTCAAATATGTTTTCTCACAGGCTTTGCCTTTTTTGAAACGCATTCTCGGCAAAGGGTATGGATTTTAAAGAAGGGCTCGCCGGTTGTCAAACGATAAACGCCCCCAGGGCGCTGATTTTTTTTCGCCACTTCCACACTCCCCAAGGCCACGACATTTTTTAGCGACGATAAGTATCACCCGCGAGAAAATCACTAAGCGCCACCTCCAGGTCTCAAAGGGCAAAACAAATCATAAACAGTTGATTTTGCTCGACTTACATGCAATTCAGATCCCTGACTTTTCGTCGATCCATCGACAAAAGTAACGGGCACACTCCTTGCTGCATGTATCCATGAATGCAAATACCCCCGGCTTTACAAATCAGGACCCTGTTTCTTTGAGTTTGTAAATGGGGGATACATACCACAAAGGAGGAATTGTATGATGTATGACGGAACACGTCGTTTCTTGCTCGGCATCGCAGTGGTCGCGTTCCTGTGCGCAACACCGCTGACAGGAAGGGGAGGGGAGCCGACCCAGGACGATATCATTTGCGACAGCGGGGTCGTATATACCGGCTCGGTCGTGTGCGAAACGGTCGTCAGCGGATGCGAAACCGCCTGGACAGGACTCGAAGAGGGCGGTGGTCGAAACTGGGCCCGGGTTTTCTACCTGTCGGAAGTCGGGCAGGTTGAACCCGTTTACGCCGGACAGACCATGGAAGCCGGAACGGTCGAGGTGATCGCCATTGGCCCGGACGTCATCACACTCGAGATCAACACGCAATTCGGATGGGTCATTGAGGAACTTCACGCCGCCGCCGGCAAGATTCCCTCGAACAAAAAAGGCAACTTCAAGATTGGCAAATTCCCGGTGAACGAAACCTTCGAAAGCCCCGTCATGACGACTGTTTTCGATGTGCCGATCGTTGGGGATGCCCATCCGGTCCCGGTCGCCGTCCATGCCGTCGTCTGCCGGTATGCTTTCACGACACCGGTCACCGACATTGAGATTCACTTCCTGAGTCTCCACGGCTCGAGTTACTCCTATCATTCTGTCAGCGTGAACACGCTTGGCCAATATGCTTACAATTGGTATTCGCTACCGGAGCCGCCGCGCGCCCCGGGCTATTTCCGCGACACACTGATCTGGATCACTGGCGCGAACAGCCCCGTCGTTCCATATCTGGACGATGTCGTCCTGCTTGGACCCCGTGATGATGATGGTGTCCGGTATCCGATCACAACCGAGGAATTGCAACCGGTCGTTTGTCCGCCGGACAATTATCTGTATCTCCTGGCCAAAGACGATATGGGGTTGCCGCCCGCGGAAGAAGTGGTTTTTTGCACCAATTTTCCGTTCAGCGAAGCAGGAAACGGTGACTACTACGACCCGAACGCCATCTGGCATTTCCTGAACATCAACTTTGTCGTTGCTTGTTCCCAGTAAGGAACCCGAGCGGTTGCCCCCGCTCAACGTCGCCCATTGGTCAAAAGATTGATCATTCTTCGATCCCATGGGGGGGCAAATTGAGTGGCGCCTTGAGACGCGCCCCCAATCCACTGAACAAGGCTTAATCATGTACAAGACGATAGCCAGCAAGCCTAAAATGTCATGGCTTCTCAATTATGAGTTACGCGCCTCCATGCGCTATCGACGGAATTTGTCGTTGGTGGTCTTTTACTGTTGCAATGAATCGAAAGGCAAGTGGAACGAAATCTTTCGGGATTGCATACGTGAAAGCGATGTGGCCTACGACGAAGACGGCGTCACGGTTCTGGTGATGGGCGAGACCGACAAAGAGGGCGCCTGTCATGCCATCAATCGCTTCCAGGAATATTTTGAGGACTTCCTGGATATGCGCTACGGGCTATCGTCCTTTCCCCACGACGGAAAGTCCGGAGCCGACCTGCTGGACAAGGCCCACAACCGTTTATTAAGAGCACGCAGCCTGGAATGGGGCGCGTGTGTGGCAGATGGCTGATTCGCCATACACGCGCCCCTCTTCGGGGGCTTTTGACGGACACACACTTTGAGTAAAGGACTCGATCAAACATGAACCCCTCGATTTCAAAAACAAACCACGGGATGCTCCGGGCCACGCTTGCGCTGTCCGTTCTCATTTTCGCGTCCTGCAGCACATACGAAATGATTAAAGTCCCACCACCCGAAGAAATTGAACCCTTCCCCATGGTGGATACGGGCGCCCCCATTCAGTTGAAGCCCGGCGATCAAATCGAAATCAAGGTTTATGCCTATCCGGACCTGGACGACATCCAAACCATTCGCCCCGACGGGAAAATCACACTGTCGCGGCTGGATGAAATCCAGGCCGCCGGCCGGACCCCCGCCGAACTGGACAACATCCTGACGGAACAATATAAGGAAAAGATCAAACAAGTCGAACTGTCAATTATTGTCCGGGAAATCGCCGAACAACGTATCTTTGTGGGCGGAGAAGTGCTGACCCCGGGCGTGATCGAGATGCGCGGCAATATGACCGTCCTGGAGGCCGTCATGGCCGCCGGCGGGTTCAATAAAATGTCCGCCGCTTCCGAGCGCATCGTTCTGATACGCACCATCGAAAATCGTCGCTACGGGGCCATCGTCAACCTCCGGGACACCTTGCTTTCCCCGCTGAGCCGCGAGGAACTGGAAGTGCCGCAAAACTTCGGCCCCTTCTACCTGGCGCCCAAGGACATCGTCCTGGTTCCACCGTCCCGGATCGACCAATACAACAGCTGGGTTGAGCAATACATCAACCGCATCCTGCCGGCCGGTATCACAGCCAGCCATCCGCTGGGCGCCGAGGGCATGTGGGGCATCGACCTGAGTCGGGGCGTGCGGTAAACAGGACCATGCAGACAGCCCTCCGGGGACGTCTGATCAACAGAGGATTCAAAGGGTTATACCATGTACAACGTCGAACTTTACGAACCGCAGGAGAACCGCAAAAAAGCCGGATCACTCACCGCGCTGATTATTCTCTCCTGTTTGTTTAAATATAAATATCTCATCGTCTTCAGCACTTTGGTTATCACAGCCGTTGGCGTCGCGATCGTTCACTCGCTGCCCTACGAATATTCGTCCGAGGCCCAGATTCTGGTCAAAAGCGGACGGGACTCTTTGTCCGGCGATGAGAGCATTGATATCCCGGAATCCAGCCTGGGAAGCATGTTCAACGAGGTGACCAACGTTGTGACCATGATGCGCGGTCGGGCGTTGGCCGAACTGGTGGTGGATGAATTGGGGGCCGAGACCATCAATCAGAAACCACCCAATCGCCCTGTGGTTCAATGGATTCATGACAACCTGGACGCCTGGATACCCCAGAAGTCCGAATCGACGGAGCGCAACACGGACGATGGATTCCGCAAAGCCGCCATTGACCGGATTCGAGGCAATTTGTCGCTCAGAGAACGGGGAAACATCATTCATATCACATATGAGGCGCAGGATCCCCATCTGGCCCAAACCATTAACGAGACGATTATCAACAAGTATCGAGACAAACACATTGCGGCCACACGGCCGTCCATGAGCGCGGACTTTTACCGTCAGTCCACCACGGACGCCAAGAAGGACTTCGAGGCCAAAACGGAAGCGCTCACCAAATTCCGAAAAGATGTGGATATCGTCTCGGTCGCCTCGTCACTGCCTCTGCATGATGAAGCGCGGGTGGATTTGGAATCCCAAATGCAGGACATCCAGTCCCAGATTGTGGCCTCCGAGGCCCGAGTGGCCGAATATGAACGCGGCTTGGCCGCCCTGACGCAACCGGTCGCCAAGGCTGGCGATTCCAATGAGACGCCTTCGGCGGCGCCAGCGCCCTTCATCGAGAATGATTTGATTCGGGAACTCAAACGGCAACTGATCGGACTGGAGACGGAAGCGGCTTCTCTGGCGCGGAAATATTATGAAGGCGACCCGATTCTGGAAGAAGCGCAATTCAAAATTGACTACATCAAAAAGGCTATCGCCCGCGAGGAAGAGCAGCTGTCTCAAGCCACGCCGGGGTCCGCCACCGTCGCGGCGCCCCTGGCCGGAACCCCCCAAGGCCTGGAATATCAGGAACTGCGGATGCAACTCATTCGCGAACGGGCGCAGTTGATCGGCCTTCAGGCCAACGCTTCGGTGAAGTCGATGGCCCGGACCGATATACAGGAAAAAATAAACAAACTCAAAAGCCTGGAAACGCAAGAGCGCAAACTCATCAGCGATGTGAATCTGGCGGAGGAATCGTACAATTCCACCCGCCGCAATGAAGAGCGCTTTCGCATCCAGATGAAGATAAAGGACGAAATGCTGATTAATGTGTCCACGGTCGATCCGCCGTCGCTGGTCATGACTCCGACGGGCCCGAACCGGAAGCGCGGCTACATACTGGCCCTGGCCGCCGGTCTCATGTTCGCATTCGCCCTGCCCTTGACACTGGAATATTTGCGCAACACCTATCGACGGACCGATGAAGTCGTAACGGATCTGGGCCTGCCGGTCCTGGCCGTCGTCACGGCGAAGGAGCAACGCTCGTGTATTTGAACTACTACGGATTGACCGAAGAACCCTTCAACAACACGCCGGACCCGGACTACTTCTTTATGAGCCCGAGTCACCGGGAGGCCTTGGCATCCCTGGCTTACACCATTCAGATGCGCAAGGGATTCGCCTCGGTGATCGGCGAGGTCGGCTCCGGCAAGACCACCCTTCTGCGCGTGTTGCTGTCACGGTTCACCGATTCCAATGACCGAGTGCGGTTTATATACATCTTCAATCCCCATATCACCTATCGCGAACTGCTCGAACTATTGCTTCTGGAAGTGGGATTGGAGACACGACCCGACAACGCCATGTATATGCTCCGGCAGTTCCAGATGTACCTGCTCAAGCGCCATGCGGCGGGCAAGCGACTGGTCGTGGTGGTGGATGAAGCGCAGCACATGCCGCTGTCCACTTTGGAAGATCTTCGGATGCTGACCAATCTGGAAACGGCGAAGGCCAAACTGTTGCAGCTGATTCTCGTTGGCCAGCCAGAACTGGAAGGGATGCTGAATCGACCGGAACTTCGTCAGATGAAGCAGCGGATCGCCATGCGCGCCTTGTTGCAGCGCCTGACACGTAAGGAAAGCCTGGAATACATCGACTACCGTCTGCAAAGGGCTTCGAATCGTAAACAACCGATTTTCAGTCACGAAGCCCTCCAGATGATCGCCGATTTCAGCCAGGGCGTGCCGCGAATCATCAATTCGATCTGTGACAACGCCCTGGTAGCCGGATTCGGCTACAAGTACAAGGAAATACCGGTGGCCATTATCCGTGAGGTCATCAACGATTTTGAGAAAAGCGTTTTTGAGGCCTGAGGTTGAAGGAACTCGCCTGTGAGGAGGCGACAGCAATGACTCGAGTGTACGAAGCGTTAATGAATGCCCAAATAGAGAGCGAACAAACCGGCCGAAGTGGTGAAGTCGCCATGGTCGCTTTGAGCCGTCGCATCCCGCCCCGGTCTGTCCGCGAAGGAGCGTTGGTCGCCAAAGTCCCAACAAAATTTTTGAACACCCCTATCCAGAATAAAATGTTCACCCTGTATCACGAAATGACGGCCATTCTGGATAATGACGCCGGACATGTGATTCAGTTTGTCGGTATTGATTCGCCGCAAGCATCC
>JADFCT010000197.1 GCA_017161665.1 Candidatus Sumerlaeota bacterium | reverse complement strand
CTCTCAGAATGGACAATATCGATTTCGCTTCCGCGTTGAGTCCGTCTTCACATGGTTTGCCGGGGCCCGGCAAGGCGCTGGCGGACGAAGGCTGCGTCTTGCCTTGAGAACCGTCGCCAGCCAGGAACCGTTCCAATTCGTGTTCCGATCCAGCCAGCGCAAATCGACGAATGAGCGATTCCAGTTCCCGCACATTGCCGGGCCAATCGTATTCGTTCATCCCTTTAATGATTTCGGGAGAAATGGTCAAATCGCCAGACTGATATTTTTTGGAGTATTGATACAAGAAATAATCAATCAAGAGTTCAATATCTTCGCGCCGCTCGCGCAGCGGTGGAATATGAATCTCGTATTCGCTCAGGCGATAATAAAGATCGGAACGGAAACGACCTTCTTTCACCAGTCGGTCCAACGGCGCATTGGTGGCGGCAATCACACGGGAATTGATCTCGATCGTCTTGCATCCGCCGACGCGGAGGAATTCGCGGTCTTCCAGAACCTGCAACAGCTTGGCCTGAGAAAGAAGGGGTAAATCACCAATTTCATCAAGAACAACCGTTCCGTCACTGCCCAATTCAAACAGGCCCACTTTTCGACTAACGGCCCCGGTAAAGGAACCCGGCTCATGACCAAAAACCTCGGACTCAAACAGAGACTCGGGAATGGCGGGGCAATTAATTTTGACGTGGGCCTCCGTTTCACGTCCCGACCAGCGATGGATCAGTTTCGCCAGAACGTTTTTTCCCACACCACTTTCGCCCAAAAGCAGAACCGTCATGTCCGACGGCGCCACTTGAATGGCCAAATGACGGATGCGCTTGACGGCCGGACTGTCCCCCAGGAACATACCCGACTCTTCCACTTCCTTTTCGATCGCCTTTTTCGTGGCCCGGACCTGTCGATCCAGCGAATTGCGCTCAAGCCGCAACTGTTCCAATAAATTCCGGTTCTCGATCGCCAGCGCCCGTTGACGAGCGGCATGATCGACAATGCGTGTCATGGCGCCCACATCATAGGGCTTGCACAAGTAATCGAACACTTTTTCCCGAATGGCTTCAATCGACGATTCGATGGACGGATACCCAGTGTGTAAAATAACTTGAATATCAGAATCCGCCTCTTTGAGCAATCGAATGGTTTCCAACCCATCGATCCCTGGCATCACGCGATCCACAATGGCCACGGCATACGTGTTATGCTGGACCAACTGCACGCCGGATTCCCCATCCAGCGCAGACTCCACCTCCCATTGATGACGCGCCAGCGCCATCGAAAGCATCTCAATCACGTTTGGATCATCATCAATTATCAGTACGGACCGATTATCCATAAAAGCCTCAAGAAACTAAAAGAAAGTCAAAGACGACCTTCAGCCATCATTTTTTGGAAAGGCCACTATCAACGGCGGAGCGGCAGAAGTCAAGCTTTGATTCCAATCGATTGGCGATTCAATCCATCGGCAAAATCACGTTGCCCTTGGATTCATAAAAGGAGCCGCAGGAATCGCAATGGATGCGCGCCCCGTCCCGAATGCGCTGGCCACATCGACACACCCACCCCACGAAACGGGCCGGCGCCCCTAACATCAGCGCATAGGGCGGCACATCCTTCGTCACAACCGCCCCAGCGCCAATCATGGCGTATTCACCAACGACGATCCCACACAACACCGTCGCGTTGGCGCCAATGGTCGCCCCACGGCAGATCAACGTCTTTTCCTGGTGATAATCCTGACGCGACCGGGGATTACGATCATTGGTCAGCACACAGTTGGGTCCCAGGAAGACGTCATCTTCGATAACGACCCCCTCCCAGATCGACACACCGTTTTTCACCGTCACCCGGTCGCCCAGGATGGCGCCACTCTCAACAAAAGTGTGGTCACCTAAATTGCAATGCTTCCCAATGACCGTCTCGTCCATGACGTGGGCAAAAGCCCAGATTCGCGTATCCTCGCCGATAGAGTCGCCCTCCACCAGCGCAGTGGGATGAATAAACGGAGCGCCCATGATCCGCCCCCCTTTCCTTTTGGATGGTCCGGCCTATCGAACAAACTGCTCGACAAAGTACTTTGCTGTCAGGCTTTCACCGGTGGCGCTGCGAACCATGTCATTCCATGGTTTCTCCGCCCCAACCTCAAAAACCTGAGTCCGCAACCAGTCGCCCACCTGCGGTTTTCCGACATATCCGTAACCATGCGCTGGCGCGTCATCGAGAACCTGCGTCACCACCTGGTTATGCAATTGAGAAGCGAACAGTTCGCCCAGCATATAATTGTGATAATAGCACGGCGCCACCGTGAAGTGGATTTTTGCGGCCCAGTCCGGGGCCTGTCGTCCTTCCGGCGCCTGCACGCCCTGATACTTCTTAACAATCCGCCACCACAAGGTGTCCAGGTCCTGATCCGGATTGGCGTATAATTGTTGTTCGAACCGGAACATCACCGCCGCCCAGCGGGCGAAAACCAATTGCTTGAGTCGGGCGGATCGGGCACACACCTCTTCGATCTCCCGGAGTTGGGCATCGCTCAGATTCAGATTTTTCTGCATCCATACGGGATTTTGACTGAGCCGACCAAAAAACATGGCGATCGCTTCGGTCGTAAAGATGTGAGCCGGCTCACGCAGGAAATACGGCGTCTCCCGGCTGAGATACTTGTCATAGACCCCATGGCCCAGTTCGTGAAGGGTCACTTCCATCCAGTTTTCATTGGGCTGGATATTGCACAAAATCCGCACATCCCCTTCACGATCAATATGCGTGCAGAAGGCGTGTGGATTTTTTCCGTCTTTCTCGTACAAGTCGCTCCGCTCCAGAATATCCTTCACGTCCAGGCCGATCCCACGATAAAAGGTCTCCGCCACCTGCGCGATATTCTTGTCCGTGTAAAAGCGATTCAGGTCCACATCATCGACTTGCGGCGCTTCCTGAAAGAAGGGATCGTGGTAGTGCCACGGACGCAATTCATCGACCCTAACGCCACAGTTTTTCGCAAGAATCGTGTCCAGCTCCGTTTTCAGTGTGGCAAAGGGCTTTGCGGTCAGCGTGTCCAGTTCGTCGAACAGTTTATCCAGTTCGTCGGGATCTTGTTCGCTGAGAATGAGACTCATGGTGTGAAAGTTATCAAATCCCAGCGCCCGGGCCCCTTTGTTGCGCAGTTTGACGAGTGTGACGATGTCGTCACGCACAACGGGGCCCACCTGTTTGCTTGCCAGCCAGGCCTTGCGGCGCTCTACGGAATCGCTTGATCCACGCAGAATGGATTTGATCGCGTTATCGGTAACGGTTTGGCCATCGATCTTCCCGCGAAAGGCGCTGAAATTCTGTTCGATTTCGGTACTCAGCTCAACCTGTTCCCGAACAAGTTCGGGATCGATCTGATTCGGCACGTGCTGATGGAACAACTTGACGGCCTGGCGTCGTAACAGGGGGTTGGTGATCTGATCCGAATCCTTGATCGCTTTGAGGTATTCATACGCTCCGCGATCGCTATAGATTTCCCGAATCTTCAGGTTCACGACCTTTTGCTGTTCATAGTACTGGTCTTCGCCCGTGACAGCCGCATTCCACCACGCCAGGGCCGATTCTTTTTCCAGCGGTTTCACTTTGGCCAGCAGTCCATCGATAAACGTCTGCAATTGTTTTTCGTCCTTTGTGGCGGCCGACGCCAGCGACAGGGAACGCCCCATGCCGAAACCGATCAAGACGGCCCATAAGATCAGATGCTTCCATGACAACACGCGCATAGCAGTGATTCCTTCCTGACAGATGTTTATACGAATCGCATTGTTCCTTGTCCTTATCGCTTCCCCAGAACGTCCAATTCCGCGATGCTTGTAAAGGGGCGACCATTGAGTTCCGATAAGGCCCGCAATCGAACATATCGCCCCTTCTGGCGAGGAAATTCGACAACCTGGCCCTTCTTTTCGTTCGCAAAGACGCCGGATACCACCGGGACGCCCCAATCATCCAGCCGCTCCGAGACAAAGAACTCATACGCCCCGATCATACCGTTTCGCCCCCCGTCTGTTCGAGGGAGATAGACAAAACCATGAATGATACAGGCATCGCCCAGATCAACGACAATTTCATGGGGCAGCGGATCCGCTCCCCCCGAAAACTTGGAATGCCACCAGGTATCGGGATTTCCGTCAATGGCTGCCGAACCAACCTTGCCGTTTGACGTGTTCTCGCTATCCACCCGCACGAGGCGCCACTGGTCCTTGGGCAGGGCGTCCGGACGCGCCGGACTGATTGCCCGAGCCGACCTCGGCGTGGGTGGGTCTCGGAACAACGGAAACAACGTCGAATCCGTCCGACCGTGCTGCATGATATCTTCGATCCGCTTCACGATCTCGGGATGGTCGGCGGCCACATCCGACGTCTCACCCGGATCTGTTTTCAAATCATATAGCTCAATGACACGGTTGCCTTTGAAAATATTCATTCGCACGCCCTTCCAGTCGCCAAGGCGAACGGCCTGCTGGCCACCGTAGGACGGGAACTCCCAATACAAATAGGCATGGCGCTTCTGCTCGCCCTTGCCCAGCAAGGTCGGCGCAATGCTGATGCCATCCGTATCCTCAGGAGCGCGGGTTCCCGCAATGTCTGCGAAAGTGGCCATCATATCCCAAAAGGCCGAGGGGTGGTCGCTCACCTGTCCCGGGTGAATGTGGCCCGGCCAGCGCGCCACAAGGGGAACGCGGATGCCTCCCTCATACACACTGCCCTTCAAACCCTTGAATCGACCGGCGCTCTCGAAATATTCGGAATCCGATCCCCCCAGCCGATCATAAGTGGGACCGTTATCGCTGGCGAACAGGATAATCGTCTTTTCATCCAATCCCAATTCTTTGACCAGATTCATGATTTGCCCCACGCCATGATCCATGAAGGTCACCATGGCGGCATAGCCCGCCCGCGGATAGGGATGCTGCAAATAACCACGATGGGTGTATTCGGCTTCCTCGATCTTGTCTTTATATTCGTTCAGAAATTCTTCGGGAACCTGTATCGATAAATGGGGGATCGCAAACGGCAGATACAGGAAAAAGGGTTGGTCTTTGTTTTCCCGGATAAATTCCTTCGCCACATCCACAAACCGCTCTTGCGAATGGATTTCACCGTTCAGCGTCCGGTCATTGCCTTTCAGGAACTCGCGCTTACCATTGCGCCACAGGTAACGTGGATAATGGTTATGGGCATGGACCTGACACAGATACCCGTAAAACAGGTCAAAACCCTGTTTATTCGGATCCCCCGTCGACCCCTCATAGCCCAATCCCCATTTGCCCATGCCGCCGGTGGCATAGCCATGGGCCTTAAGCATTTCGGCGATGGTCATTTCGGAAGGAGGGATCGGATTCTGTCCCGGAAAGAACAAGGAATCGTCCGGATTCCGACGGTCCGGTGGATTGCCATTATCTCGAATAAACGCGTGCCCCGTATGTTTCCCGGTCATAAGGGTACAACGGGACGGCGCGCAGACCGGCGAGCCGGAATAATGCTGCTGGAAACGTATCCCCTCGGCGGCAATGCGATCAATATTCGGCGTTCGGATCGTTTTCTGGCCATAACAGCCCAATTCCTGATATCCCAGATCATCGGCCAGAATATAGATGATGTTGGGCTTGTCCACCCCGGTCCGTCGGGCGGCCTGCGCGCGTCGGGCGTTCATCGCCACAGCTGCGGCCAGCGCCCCGGCTGCCGATTTCATAAAATCTTTTCGATTCATCGCCCTGCCTGGACCTCCCCATGAAAAGGCCGCGTTCCTGCCCCTAGCGACAGGAACGCGGCTTGATATTGCGCCATAAAAAGACATTACTCGTCAATAAATTCTTCGTACTCAACGGGGTAAATCGCGAAGGGATGCGGTGGTTCCACGTAGGGATCATATGGAGGGAAGGGACTCATGACCAATTCAAAAACGCCAACACCCGCGCGTTGAACCGTTCGTCCAGCCCCATCCAGAACGCCCCAGGATCCATCATAAAGGGCGCTGATCAATGAAAACTCCTCGCGCGCATCCAGGTTACGGCGCACACGATATTCCGCACGGTTGGGAATCTCCAGCCAACCGAAACCCACATTCGCCAGCCCACGAGCGGCTTCCGTGCCCGCGCCTTTCCAGGAATACTCGACATCACTGCGCGTTTCCGACGTTTTCAGCCGGGTGAAGGGATTGCATCCACCCAAAGAGATGGCCATCAGGATCAAAAAGGCGAGCACAATCGGACGTTCAAAGCGGGGGTTTTTCTTCATTTCCATTTTCCTCCATAAAATCGATTTGAATTGTTCGCTATTTATACCTGAGCAGAATGGCTCGGTGAAGAAGAATTTTACGAAATCCGAATCGATACCACTTTTTTTCTTGCCCGTCCCCCTCCGCCCCGCTGCCCCCATTTGCGGGTTTGGGGAGCATTCTCTCAAATAACCGTTGCGCTTTGCCGGGAAGAGGGATATAAGTGAGTCTCAATTGACTTTATACTGGGCTGTTTCTCAAAGCCCCTGCCCGCTGGTGGATATCGTTGAATCCTTGAAACTCAACGCCCCATGGGGAGATCTCAATTCTAAACGGCGACGCCCGTTTCCCACGAGGCGAGTCAAATCTCTCACGGCGTCTGTGGGTAATATTCGGAGGAATCAGATGAAAGCTGAATTTGTCAATCCCTTCATTGAGGCGACAACCAATGTTCTCGGAACGATGGCAATGGTCCAGCCCAAAGTCGGCAAACCCTTTGTCAAAGGGGCCCAGGCCTCGCGGGGCGACTTGACCGGCGTGATTGGGATGACCGGCGAGAAACTGACGGGAACCATGGCTCTGGTCTTTACGGAAGCCTGCGCCATGGCCATCGCCTCGAATATGCTGGGCGAAACATACACCTCTCTGGTTCAAGACGTGATCGATTGTGTGGGCGAATTGACCAATATGATCAGCGGCGGCGCCCGCGGCAAACTGGGCGAGCAGGGATACTCCTTCCAAATGGCCTTGCCGTCCATGATCACCGGCGCCAGTCATTCCGTCCATCACCCGGCCAATGCCCCGGTCCTGGTTATCCCATTCTCCATCCCTGAAGGCGATTTTTTCCTGGAAGCCTGTTTCAGAGAAAATTAGGCCAAAGGCTTGGCGCGATCCATTCAAAAACCGAATAACGCCCCCCTCATGGCAAAAGATGATTGGCATGAGGGGATTTTCAT
>JADFCT010000196.1 GCA_017161665.1 Candidatus Sumerlaeota bacterium | reverse complement strand
TTTGAAAAACAGTTGGAATTTTTCGTCAACATCAAGATTCGCGGCAACAATATCATTGATCGCATTTTCGCCCGGCACATGCCTCAGCCTTTCCTGTCGCTCCTCATTGATGACTGCATCGCCAACGGTCGCGACTATAACGACGGCGGCGCCCGCTATAACACCAGCTATATCCAGGGTGTGGGCATTGGGTCCGTCACCGACGCGATGACTTCCATTAAGCAGAATGTGTTCGAAGAACAGCGTTTGACAATGGCGGAACTGATGGAAGCCCTGCGGGCGGATTTCAACGGGTTTGATGAATGGCGCGATCGGTTCCTGAACGACACGCCCAAGTACGGGAATGACGACGACCGGGCCGATGAGGTGATGCGCCGTATTTTTCACGCCTACCACGGTCTCGTGGACGGGCGTCCCAACGCCAAGGGGGGGCGGCATCGCATCAATATGCTCCCCACGACCGTCCATGTGTATTTCGGCCGCGTCACGGGCGCCATGCCGGATGGACGGAAGGCGGGCATCCCCTTGTCGGAAGGCATCTCGCCTGTTCAGGGCATGGATCGAAAAGGGCCAACGGGCGTTATTCTGTCGGCCGCCAAAATTGATCACGTCCTGACCGGCGGCACGCTGTTGAACCAGAAGTTCACCCCCCAGGTTCTGAAGACTGAGGCGGATTTGGACAAGTTGGTCCAATTGGTCCGAACCTACTTCCGCATGGATGGGCATCACATCCAGTTCAACGTCGTTTCCGCGGACACCCTTCGTAAGGCGCAGGCGACGCCTGAAGCGTATCGCACGCTGATCGTTCGGGTCGCCGGCTACAGCGATTACTTCGTCGATCTGACGTCCGAACTTCAGGAAGAAATCATCCATCGTACCGAACACGCGACCCTTTGATCGGGCGTCGGGGAGCGAGGGCTACATCTCTCCCAGGGAGGCCAGGGTGATCGTCACGGCCGCCAGGGCGGCGGTTTCGGCTCTCAGGATGCGCGGACCGAGGGACGCGACGGCATAGTCGGCCGAATGAAAATCCTTCCCTTCATCGTCGGTCAGACCACCCTCCGGCCCAATAGCGAGCCGGATGCTTGTGGGCTTTTGCTTCACTCGCTCTGTTAATACGGCGCTGAGCGTGTCTTTTGAGGGGGCTTTTTCCCAGCAAAGGATCGAAATGCTTTCAGGCCCTTGCGCTTGAGCGACATACTGGGACAGAGGGGTGGGCGGATGGATTTGGCAGAGTGTGGCGCGGCCACATTGTTTTGTGGCGTCACGAATCATTTTCGTCCACCGTTCCAGTCGGGCGGATTCCTTGGCCGGCGTCCCGGGGGCTACCACTGAGTGCTCGCAAAAAAATGGGTAGAGCGCATCAACGCCCAGTTCGACGGCTTTCTGGATAATCAGATCCGTCGCGTTTTTCTTGGACAGTCCGAAGGCGAGGGAAACCGGAATCGCTGGTTCCGCCACCGCTGCCGTCTCAGATACCAAAACACATTGACAACCGCGAGGAGTGACCCGGACGAGATCGGCGACATATTCGGCCCCTTGGCCATCAAATACCTGAATCCGCTGGCCGGCTTTGAGCCTTAATACCCGAGTGGCGTGGAGGCTTTCTTCCGGGTCGAGTTCGAAATGGTCGCCGGGAACCATGCCCGGCGCCAGAAGGGCCAGGAATCGGCGGGCGCTCATGGCTGGCGGCTCCAGGTGTTGGCGTACAGAATCAGTCCCTCGGACTCAATGCCCTGATGGGTGTGATGAATCCCTCCCGACGGCGCCGCCCGTTCCAGAAGTCGATCCAATCGTCGGTAGGAGTCGGCGTCCGCCGTCTCGCTGTAAATCAGCAGCCATCGAAAGCCATCCTCTTTGCTCTCAAAATACGGACGGAGCGCCTCGGCGATCTGTCGATTGGTCTGAGCCGTGTCAAAATGCCGGTACGCGATGCCCGGCGCCCAGCCCCGATTGGCGCCGTTGAGATAATAGACGGCCGCGTTTGTGTCGAATCCCCCCCCCACTGTTACGATGGCGTCATACTGTCTGGCGTTCAATTGGGGCGCCAGCAGCCGCCATCCGCTGTCATCCTTCAATTTCGGCGCCTTGAGTGTCGGTCGAATCCCGTCCACAAAGGCCAGACCGAACAAGACACCGAAGGTCAGAACCTGGATAATTGATCGGAACCGGGCGGGCGGCGATATCATTTTGAGCGTACGATAAAGCGTCACCCCCGCCGCATACAGGGCCGCCACCGCCAATGCGAGCGCAGGACTCCCGATCAGGGTTTTCCAAACGGCGCCGGTCACCGTGAGGCTGTCGTCAGCCGCCCAGGTGTTCAGTCGTTCCCCAATAGGATCATCAAGGCTTTTGAGAATCAGGGCAATGGTGACAAAGATAAACGCTCCGACCAGTGGCCGAAACGGCTCCCTGCGGCGTTCGTAGGAGATAGCCAGGGGAACGGCGGCAATGAGCGCCATGGGCGGGAACATCGGTAGCGTGTAGGTGGATCGCTTTGTCCCCGCCAGGGAAAAGAGGATAAAAAGAAAGAGGAACCAGAGAACCGGCAGCGCATAGAGATTGCCAAGACTGGCGGCAAAGGGATGACGAAAGATCAGCCAGCGCCGGAGACCGGAGGAATCCGCAGGGGCCGGTGGCGCGTCCGAGAGAGCCCTCTCCACAAGCGACGTGGGGAGTTCCTGTTCGGCATGGGAACACCACAAACCAAAATACAAAACCGTAAACAGGCTGCTCATGAGCGTCAAGAGGACCAGAAAAAAAAGGAAGGCCGGCGTGTACGTGTAAAGTTCATTCATGTAAAAGGTGATGTTGCCCTGATTCATATCCTGGGTCTCTCCGGCTTTGCCCAGAAGGTGATAGACGACCGTCCACCACCAAAAACGATCACCGAATCGGAATGTCATTATCAGGTGCCAGGGGGCCGCCACGGCGACGGCCGTGGCCAGCAAAATCATCTGTTCCGCGATCACGGCCCGCCAGGGAAAGCGCTCCGATGCGATACGATACAGTCCAAAGAGAAATAAAACGGCCGGCGCCATCAGGGCGACGGCGATCTTTGTCATTAACCCCAGTCCCAGCGCCACACCGGCAGCCAGGAGCCAAACAAGGCGGCCGCGTCGGTGCGCCTCCAGCGTCAGGTAGATCGTCATCAGAACAAAGAAGATATAGGGAACGTCGAATTGCCCGGCGCGACTATAGCGACAGAAGTAGGGCATGGCGCTCAAGAGAATCGCCGCCGTCAGACCACAGCGGGTTCCGGCGATCTGTCGGCCGATGAGAAAGAGAAGGAGTATGCATCCGCCCCCTGCCGCAGCGGCCCAGAATCGAGCAGCCCATTCCGAAAAGCCAAAAACCTGATAGAGGCCTGCGGTCGCCCAGATATACAGGGGCGGGAAGGCGGCCGAGTAAAAACCGCCGTCCGGATCGTCACTGAAGCCGATGCTGTGATGATGCTGGTCCAGCCAGGCGCCCTCGAAGACGCATACCTTGGCGCGCCAGGCATACATCGCCTCATCCCAGTCCTTGAGGTCACCCGCGCCGATATGGAGAAAACGGGAGGCCGCGAGCAGTAGGATAATCAGTCCTGGCGTGAGTCGTTGGATCTGTTTGTGCAAGGAAGATCGCAGGGGCATGAGTTTGGACGCGCCAATCCGAAAAGTGAATGATCAAACAAGCGCGACCATTAAAAAAGAACATCGCCCAAGGATCAAGCCTATTGGCGAGGCGGCATTAAAGAAAAACGGATTCGGCTTTCAAATCGAGAAGGCCGAATCCGTCCAATCCGAAAGACTGTCCAGAGCGAATCAGCGCGAAAAACGGAAGCCACCGGGGAAAGCGCCGATGTTGGACCAGCCAATATCCCCGTTGGACACCGTCCCGTTCGTCGGGTCATAGGATTTGTCCATCATGGCCCGCTCGGGAGTCACGCCGCCGGGATAGATGATGGCCCCGGCCAGCGCGTCGTCGTTCGAATCCGGCCCGACAGAGTTCATAAACCAAAGGATGTTGTTTTTTTGCCACAGGGCCTTGCTGTTGGCGGGCCAGTAGTCCTGCATCGCCCAGTATTGGTAGTATTGTGTCTTTTTGTAGGCGGTATTTGTGCCACCTTTAGGATCGGGGTGAAAGACATCAATGGGGATGGACGTGATATAAGCCAGCGGCGTCGTCAACATCGCCCACGTGGCGCCTTCGTCCATGCTGATGCCCACCCCCATACCATCCAGATCGGGAGGGACGGCGCCATTGTCCATCATATACGATTCCATGGCTGTGGCGATGGAGCGCATGTCGGCCATACAGCGAGACAATTTGGCGCGGACTTGGGCTTCCAGGAAATTTGGGACCGCAATGAGCGCTAAAATGGCGATGATCGCAATAACGATCAACAATTCGATCAACGTAAAACCGGATTTCTTGTTCATAGAGAGACGTATTCCTTTCCAATGGTCTTAATTGTATATATATACTTAGACGTGTCTGTGTCAAGGGTAAGTGAACTTCAGAAAGCAGATGGCACGGATCAATCCCCCAATCTTTCAAAATACCAAAATAATCCAGTTCGATGCTTGGAAGTGGCGTTTTTTCCATTTTTACACGCCCGTCGGTTCGACTTGCAGTGGAATCAGGTCGTCGCTATGCTTCCATACCAATTGATTTGAGGTGGGGAACGCCAATGACCAACCGGGGATGGGCGCCGATCTGGCACTGTGGCCCGCGCCGCATTGATTTGCGTGAGCGGCCGCTGATCATGGGGATTTTAAATGTTACGCCCGATTCCTTCAGCGACGGGGGGCGATATTGCGACCTCGACCGCGCTTTGGCCCATGGGCGACAGATGATAGACGAGGGCGCCGACATCATTGATGTTGGGGGTGAGTCCACTCGCCCAGGAGCGGAGTCTGTCTTAGCCGACGAGGAGAAAGCGCGCGTTTTGCCCGTGATCCAGGGATTGCGGACCGAATCGGATGTGTTAATGTCGATCGATACCGCCAAAGCCTCGGTGGCCGAAGCCGCTCTGGAAGCGGGAGCCCATATTATCAATGACGTAACGGGCCTGCGCGGCGATCCGGCCATGCGGTCGCTGGCGGCGGAATCGCAAGCCGGTCTGGTGGTCATGCATATGCAGGGCGAACCGCGGACCATGCAGGCTTCGCCCTGTTATGAGGATGTGGTGGCCGAGGTGCGGCAATTTTATCAGGAACGGCTCGACGTTTTGCAGGCGGCCGGTGTTAAGGCCGAGCAAATCCTGTTCGATCCCGGCATCGGCTTCGGAAAGACGGTGGACCACAATTTGGAACTTGTCTCGAATCTCGCGGCGCTGGACGATGGATTGCGTCCCCAGTTGCTGGGTGTGTCACGTAAATCCTTCATCGGCAAAGTCTTAGGGCTTGAAACGCCGGAGCGTCTTGAGGGAAGTTTGGCCGTCAATACGATTGGCCTTTGGCAGGGCGTGGTCTGCCTGCGGGTTCATGACGTATCCGCCACCCGCCGGGCGGCGGATATGGCCGTCGCCGTTCGAAGAAAACGCCGAAATCGCCCACAGGTCTTTTGATGGGGGATCCCCCAAGCCTTTCCGGTAGGGGGAATCCTGGATATCGGCGCCCAGAGTGTTACTTTGGGTGACGTGGAATACTATCCGGCGGCCGGCAAGCCCGCCTTGGACTCTAAAGCGCATGTACGACAGTTGGCTGACCATTCGAAGCATGGAACCGAACGACTTTGTGGATATTCTGCTGGTCGCCGCGGTCTTCTATGGCTTGTTCGCCATTTTGCGCGGATCGCGCTCCTGGGTGGTTCTCCAGGGCATGGTGACCATTCTGATCGGCTCGTTTTTGATTTATTTTTTGGCCAACACGTTTAAACTGACCGCCCTGATGGCGGTGTTCCGCAGTTTTTGGGTGATCGCCATCCTCTTGTTTATTGTCGTCTTTCAACATGATTTCCGACGATCACTCACCCAATTGGGCCAATTGCGCATTTTCCGAAACCTCTTCACACAACGGGGTCTGTTTCTGGATGATTTGCTGCTCGCAGTGCGTCAAATGGCGCAGCGCCGGGTGGGGGCGCTGATCGCCTTCGAAAGACGCAATACGCTACGTGTGTATGCCGACACGGGCACCCCTTTGGATTCCGTAATCAGCGAGAAATTAATTCAGACAATCTTCGCCTCCCATACACCTCTCCACGATGGAGCGATTATTATCCGCGATGACCGGTTGCTGGCCGCGGGATGTATTTTCCCGCTGGGACAGGAATCCATCTATGCCAAGGATCTCGGCACGCGTCACATGGCGGCGGTGGGCCTGAGCGAGGAAACGGATGCGGTCGTCCTGGTGGTCTCGGAGGAAACCGGAATTATCTCCCTGGCTGTGGGCGGGGAATTGCGCCGGGGCCTGAACCAGGAAGCGCTGAAGGAAATGTTGATTCAAGAATTGGATATCGAAGAAGGGGCCGCCTGATCATGGCTCATTCCTATATAAAACGCCTCGATTTCCCTCTGATTTTCTCATCGTTGATACTGGCCTTTTGCGTGTGGGTGACGGCCAAGCAGGTGGAAACAAACTTTGAGACCATCACGATCCCCGTCCGGATTCACGTCAACGACGAACTGTGTGAATTTCGCATTGCGCCGGAAGAAATGCAGATCAAGGTGGAGTATCCCAGCCGGCTTCGCTCCTATGTAACGAATGATTGCTTTGAAGTGGCCCTGGATGTCAGCGGGGCGCACCGATCGGCGGGAATCGAAGAATTTAAGGACATCCCCTATTCCATTTCACTGGACGATGTCGTGCGCGATTCCAATGTGCCATTGGGAATCCGCAAAGTCATGTTTGTGAGCTCCAATCGCATCCAGGTCCAGGCCAAACTGCATTCGGCGGATATTGCGCTGCGTCTGCGCAAAACCGGCCGGCCCGAAACCGGTTATGAACTGGACGGTGAACTGGAGCCGCTGGATGTCGATCAGTTTCGACTGGTTGGTCCCCCTTCCCAACTCAGAGAATTGATCAATATGGAAGGTCTGGCGGTTCTCCGATGTGATCCCATTGATCTCAGCGGTCGACGCGAAGCGGAAAATTTATTTACGAACATCATTGTACCCGAGGGATTCAAACTGTTACGTAAAGATCGCGAGCAGCGAATCCTGACGCCAGAGGAACATCGCATACTGGTTCGGGTCCCCATTATTGAAGAAGTGACCACCAT
>JADFCT010000195.1 GCA_017161665.1 Candidatus Sumerlaeota bacterium | reverse complement strand
TTGCGCATCTGGCTATTAATCAAGACAATGGTGATCGCCGTGATGGTGAAAAATAACAGTCCTGTTCGCAGAAACAGGATTCGAGCAAGCGTCGGTTTTCGTCCGTCTTTCATGATCATGGGACTCCATAAACGAGAATACCCCTCTCCTCTGGCCGCCGAACCGTGGGGCGCCCGTATCGCGCGTTGTCAATCGATCGCTTATATGCGCGGGTCAGCGTCCAAGGCAAGCCGGAACGCGCTTCCCGAGGGGGGCGGATTTGAAAAAAGGCCGAATCCCCTTTGCGGGGACCCGGCCTTGCGTGTTTCTGTGTTGTGGAAAAACGAGGGACTATTCGTCCTCGGTTTTGGATTTTTCATACTCATCAATGAGTTTGTCCTGCACTTCGCGGGGGACCTGCTCGTAATGGGCCAATTCCATTGAATAAACCCCGCGCCCGCCGGTCATGGAACGCAACTCCCGCGAATAGGTGAACATTTCGGACATGGGCACATGGGCTTCGACGATGGCCTTGTTCTTGATGGACGACGATCCCAGCACGCGACCCCGTTTGGAACTGAAGTCGCCCATGACATCCCCCATGTTTCCCTCCGGCACCGTCACTTTGACCTTCACAATGGGTTCCATGATCACGGGATTGGCCTGGCGGGTAATCTGTCGGAACGCCATGGACGAGGCGATCATAAACGCCATATCCGACGAGTCCACGTCGTGGTACTTGCCGTCGAAGCAGATGGCCTTGATGTCCACGGCCGGATTGCCCGCCACAATGCCGCGTTCCATGGCCTGAACCACGCCTTTCTGGACCGCCGACTGGTAGTTGGTGGGGACGTTCCCGCCGACCACCTTCCAATCAAATTCGAATCCCGCGCCCTCGTCGTTGGGCTCGAAGGTCATGTGCACTTCGCCAAACTGACCGCGACCGCCGGACTGCTTTTTGTGACGATACGACCCCGACGCGCTCTTGCGAATGGTTTCGCGATAGGCCACCTTGGGAATCTCGGTGAGCACGTCAATCTTGGCGGTATTTTTCAGGCGGCTGACGGCCACGTCAATATGGGTCTCGCCCATGCCTTGCAACACGGTCTGATGGGTTTCGGGATCGCGGCGAACCGTAATCGTGCAGTCCTGCTCCGTGATGCGGTGGAGAGACATGCCCAGCTTGTCTTCATCCGTCTTCGACGCGGCGAAAACGGCCCGGTGACAGGTGGGCGCCGGCATGATGGTCGCGGGGATAATTTGCGTGGAGCCGACAGCGCCCAGGGTATCCCAGGTGACGATCGAAGCGGACTTGGCCACACAGCCAATGTCGCCGGCGAAAAGCTGATGAACGTTTTCGTTTTTCTTGCCGCGCACGGACAGCAAATGGGCGATCCGTTCGTGCTTACCCTTCGTCACATTATCAATATCGCTGTCGCTCTTGAAGGATCCGCGAATAATCTTGAAGAAGTTCAGGCGCCCGGCAAAGTCATCAACCACCGTCTTGAACACAAAGGCCAGGGCTTCCCCGTCGGAATCGTAGGCGATGGTTTTCTCTTCATCGCCTTCCACATACGTGAAGCCATCCACATCCGCTGGCGACGGAACGCATTCGGTCACAAAGTTCATGAAAGAGGCCACGCCGGACGTCGAGAGGCTCGCGCCGCACAGGACCGGGATGAAGCGACAGTCCTTGAGCGCGCCCTTAAGCCCTGTCAGGACTTCCTCTTCGGTCAGCGGCTCATCTTCCAGGAACTTCATCGTCAGCTCGTCATCCCCCTCGGCCGCGGCTTCGACCAGCGCGGCGCGGGCTTCATCGGCCGCGTCCTTCATATCGGCCGGAATATCCTGAGGCGTCAGATTGCCGGATTCATCCTCAAGGTAGGCTTTCATTTTCAACAGATCAATGACGCCCTTGTAGTTCTCGGCCTCCCCCATGGGCAGACACACGGGAATGGCTGTTCGCTCAAGGATGTCGCTCATCTGCTGGACGGTCTCCGCAAAATTCGCGCGTTCCTTGTCCACCTTGGAGACATAGGCGAAGACCGGCTTGCCAAACTCTTCGGCATATTCAAAAGCCATCTCCGCGCCCACTTCCACGCCCGCTGTGGCGTCCAGAACCAGACAGACCGACTCCACCATGCGGATGCAGTTGCGGATTTCGCCCACGAAATCCCGGTTGCCCGGCAGATCCAGCAGGTTGATCTTCGTCGTCTTGGTCTCCAGCGGCAGAACGGTCGCGCTGATGGAAACCTTGCGTTTCTGTTCTTCCTGCTCAAAGTCGGACGTTGAGTTCCCGTCGTCCACCTTGAACAGGCGGTCCGTATGCTTGTTCCGAAACAACAGCGCCTCGGCCAGCGAGGTCTTGCCTGAACCCATGTGGCCGCTCAAGGCCACGGTGCGGATGTTCTCCGTCGTGTATTCTTTCACGTTTGCGACTCCTTGGAATAGTTCCTGTCTGGTGTGGGGGCTGCCCGGCCTCCATTGTCCGGTTGCGCCTTGTCAAACGCGCCACACGGTTTCCCGTGTGGCGCGCACGTCCTTTTCATTTATTGCTTTTCCAACGGATCCACTCGTACAGCGTGTGTTTTAGGACCGCTGCGCCGTTTGGCCCGCGCCGGAGCGGTCTGGCCGGCGCTGGTCGCCGATGCGCTGTCATCGGTCGCCGCCTGGACGCTTCTGGCTGCCGCCCCCGCTTCCGCATGGGCGTCAACCAGATGGGTCCGCCGCCAGTCATACAGCACCGGCGTCGCCACAAAACTCGATGAATACGTGCCGATCACCATACCGATGAGCAGCGTCAGCGAAAAGTCATGCAACCCCTCGCCGCCCATCAAGAACATGCTGGATACGGCCAGCAGGGTCGTCACGGACGTGATGACCGTCCGGCTGAGGCACTGATTGACGCTGATGTTGATCAAGTCCTCGAAACGACGGCCGAACACGGTATGCAGGTTTTCACGAATGCGGTCGAAAACGACGATCGTGTCATTGATCGAATAACCGAAGACCATCAACAACGCCGCCACCACCTCCAGCGTGATTTCCACTTCCAGCAGTTCCAGCAACCCGAAGGTCAGGATAATGTCGTGGAACAGGGCCAAAACGGCCGCCCCGCCGAAGGCCCGCTCAAAGCGGAACCAGACGTAGATGAAGATCGACAGTGCCGCGACGATAATGCAGATCAGCGCCTTCATGCCGAAGCCCTGGCTCACCGCGGCGCCCACCGCCGACGCGCCTTCGATCGTGTATTGTTCCGAAAAACTGTTGTCCAACTGCGTGGAAATATACTGGTTCGTCGCTATGATATTGTCATCGACCAACTTATGTGTGATGATGAAGGCGTTCTTGCGATCCTGAATTTTCTGAACCCGGCCGTCGGGGATCAATCCGCGAATCGCATCTTCCTGAACGTCTTCTTCGCCGGCGAACGTCAGGTTCATCGACACGCCGCCCTGGAAGTCCGCGCCCAGGTTCAAGCCTTTGTTATGTATAATGCCGGCCAGCCCCATCACCAGGAGGACGGCCGACAGCACATACGAATATTTGCGCAGGGCCAGGAAGTCGATCTTTGTTTTGTCGAAGATGTGAAACGCGCCCAGCGAGATCTTCCCGCGCGGAATGGACCAGACATCGGCGAGGACGCGGGTGACGAAGAGACCCGTGTACAGGGTGGCGAAGATACCGAAGGTCATTGTGAGCGCGAAGCCCTGCATGGATGATGTACCAAACTGAAGCAAAACCAGCGCGGTGATAAGCGTCGTCAGGTTCGCATCCCAAATGGTCGAGAAGGCCTTGCCAAAGCCCTTGCTCAAAATGGCCTTGATGCCGCCGCCTTCAGCCGATTCTTCCCGCAAACGCTCAAAGATCAGGACGTTGGCGTCCACGGCCATACCCACCGTCAGCAGGATACCGCCGATGCCCGACAGGGTCAGCGTCGCCTTGCTCAAAGCCAGCACCGCAAAAATCGAAACCACATTGACGATCAGCGCCATAATGGCCATGACTCCGGCGCTGCCGTAGTAAATGATCATGAATATGGTCACCAGCAGGGAACCGACCAGCAGGGCGCCCATGCCGAATCGGACGGCGTCCGTGCCCAGCGTTGCGCCGACCGTTTGCTGTTGTTCCACGTTCAGTCGCGCCGGCAACGCGCCACCGCGCAGGATGAGGCCCAGATCCTGCGCTTCCCATGCCTTGAAGCCGCCTTCGATCACCGCCCGACCATTGGTAATGTGCGCCTGGAGCGTGGGGGCCGAGACGACGTTATCTTCCAGAATGATCGCCATCTGCTCGCCCAGGTGCTCTTGCGTCACGTCGGACAGGGTCCGCGCGCCGTCTTTGTTGTATGTCACCGACACTTTATGGAACTTGCCTTCCGTGTCGCCGGGATCATAGTAGTATCGCGCGTCGGACAGGTCGGCGCCCGTCAGCGCCGGCTCATTTTCCACAATATAAACCGGCGCCTGAATCATGTCATCCCGCTGCGCGCCGGCCCGTTTGGTGATCACGCCCGCTGCGCCCGGCTCCGCTGTATTGTCCTCTTCAAGGGGACGGCCGAACATGACCCGGTAGTTGGCCGGGATGGTCCCGGCCGTCACTTCACCATTCTCGTCAAAGGTCAGGCTCTGAAAAATTTCCACTTGGCGGGTGTTAACAATGCGGAACTCCAGGTTCGCGGGCTGAATCACCAGGTCCACCACACGCTGGGGATCCTTTTCGCCCGGCACCTGGACCCGGATATATTCCGTGCCCACTTTGACGACTGTCGGCTGTGTGACGCCCAAGGCGTCTACGCGACTGCGAATCGTCTCCATGGCGCCTTCAATGGCTCCGGTTTTGTAGTTCTCCACCTGAATGGGTTCCAGATTCAGGAGCACACCATTCTCTGTCTTCAGCCCCGCCGGATCCCAATCCTGAAGGGTTTCGTAGTTTTCCAGGATCAATTGAGCCTGAAGGGCGTTGTTCGTGTCGTTGAGCGTGACTTGGATGCCATCCTTCGCTTCGTTCAGGGCAACGCGGGCGTCGATATTGTCAGCGATGAACTCCCGGCGCATCCCCTGAGCCAGCTGGACCAGTTGATCCTCGCGCACCTTGTCTTCGGAAATGGACAGCAACACATCCGTGCCGCCCTGAAGGTCAAGGCCCAGCGGCATGGGCGATCCCAGAAGCCACATGCCCTTGCGCAGGTTGGTCATCTTGGCGTTATACGCGGCCATGGCGTCGTCGAAATCTTCGACGGCCTTGTACTCTTCACGCTGTGGCAACGGTGTGTTGCTCAACTGAATGAAGTACCGCAGCGATGGAAACATAAACATAACCGCCAGCGCGAACAGTACGAAAACCGTAATTAGTCGTCCCTTCGTTCCTTGCTCCATAATCCTTGAAACCTCATCAAAAATAAGGGGGCCAGCCGATTCGCCCAATGCGATGATCCGCGACTCCCGCGATTTACCCCATCTATCGTAATCCTCGGCCGGGCGATCAAGACAACGCTGTGCCGTTCATTACGAGTTTGAAATCGCAGTTGAGAAACTGCGAAGCCTTGCGACAGATTTTCATCCGGGTCAGGAAGATTTCAAAATACTCCATCACCGTCGAAATCTCAGTATCAACCGTCAACTCCAACGTGATCAGGCGCGCCTCGCGCTCAACCACCACCTGAGATTCCGTGACCGCGTAGTTGACCCGGTCATGAATATCCCAATGAATCATGGTCCGATTGCGGACCCGCGTCCGGATCACGTCACACTTGTCGGCGATGATCAGCGCCGCCGACGGCGCGCTGACCGGCGCGCCATCCGTTTCATCGTGATTGCCCACCGCCCCGGCCACCGTGGCGATTTCCACCAGCGGCATCCCCAGCCGCCGAAGGATATCAAACGTCATCACACCGCTGGTGTGGGCGTGACCGTTTCGATGGACCACATTACCGATGTCGTGAAGCAGACCGGCAATGGCGGCCAGCTCCCCGTCCCGTTCCGGATAGTCCAATTCATCCAGAATCCGACGAGCGCTACGCGCCACATTGCCCACGTGGCTCAGTCCGTGATTCGTATAGCCGATCTGATTGAGATATCGGTCTGCCATCTCAATCAGTTGCCGCGACTCCGGATCGTTCAAAACCATCTCCGGTGTCACGATCCGGACCGCTTCTTCATCCCGAAATGCGCTCTGCCCTTCGCTCAACGAACCATCCAACCCTTTTATAGATGACCTTACGGCGCGTCAGTCGCTTCTTCCGTCTTGCCACCCTTGACGATCGAGGCGACGGCCGAACGATTCATCGTCACGCGATTGTTCTTGGCCAATTCGATTTCCACCGTATCACCGGCCTTTGCGATGGCCGTGATCCGACCATGAAAGCCGCCAATCGTGATGACCTTGTCCCCTTTGGACAAGGTAGCCAATTGCTGCTCCCGCTGTCGGCGTTCTTTGTTTTGCGGGCGCAGAATAATCAGGTAAAACGCCAGACCAATGGCCACCATCATGAAAATCATATTGGTGGGATCCGGCCCCGGCGCTGCCGGAGCGTCTTGAGCCAAAGGCAAGATAAATCGAACAAAATCAGTCATTTATAGCAATACTCCCCATCGGTTTCCCGCCTTGCCGCCACACTACCATGACAAGACAAAGACGGGGAGTTTAGCCCCCCATCAATGGGGGTGTCAATCCCGAAGATCGCTTTTCGAGGGGTGGCGCCGGAGTTTTCACTGCTCTTCTTTCATCTATCGTTCGATTTTCTTCCTGAGTTTTCTGTGCCCAGCGCACTGCCCTCATGGAATCCTGAAAAGGGCGTCGAAGGCCAGGTAGAGAGTCGCCCCACAGCCCCGAAGGCTATTAAATACCGTTTGATCTTTTGCTCGAATATTGTTAGGGTACCATTATCTTTCGCCGCTATTTTGTCAGGGGCCGGCGACCGCAGGAGTCACCGCATGAGGTCATTTTTTTGGGGAGGAATCGGGACGCTGGCGTTTCTGCTGCTGTCCGCGAGCGGGTCACAGGCTATCGTCATCAGCGAAGTCATGTACAATCCACGAACGGGGGCCCCAGCCCTCGAATATGTGGAAATCCATAACGAAACCTATGCCCGCCGCGATTTGAGCGGATGGTTTTTCAGTGACGGGATTCAATTCGCTTTTCCGGAAGGAACAGCGCTGGAGCCGGGGGCCTGGCTCGTCGTGGCCGCCGATCCCGCCGCTTTCGAGATCGAATATGGCGTCACTGGCGCTTTAGGCCC
>JADFCT010000194.1 GCA_017161665.1 Candidatus Sumerlaeota bacterium | reverse complement strand
GGCTCAATTATCGCGCCTTCCGGAAAAACGAAATCGACCCCATCGGTCAGAGCCATCCCTTCCAGATCCAAGGGGTTCGCCAAGTCCGGATTATGGAGCTCCAAATATTCAAAGGCGTCTCCCGCCGGAGGGTGATACATAATTTCGGTTATTAGAACATGAGGCGCCTCATAGGTGACCGTCACATCAACAGGAACCGGCATGACATTGCCAAAAAGATCTTCGAGTCCCTGGATGGTAACGGTGTAAGCGATCCCCGGTGTCAAGGGAGATGGAAAGTCGAGTTCGACCTTCATGGCGGAGGTCTTCTGGACGGAAACAGGGGCGCCGACACCTTGGTTGACCGAGTAATGGGTCAACTGCTCGGCTGGCGTCGTGCTGAGGATGTCGTCAAAACGTAACTGAATCCGATCCCCCCGGACAAAGCGGGCCTCCATGAGACGCGGGGGCTCGGTGTCAGAACCGGCTCCGATGTACACTCCGTCGTTGTCCGCGCCCGGGGTTCCCTCATTTCCCCAAGGGCCATAAGGCGAAACCTGATCAATCCACCAGTCAACGGGCCCATCATAATAATTTTGAGCCATCCCAAAGGCCTCCCCCTCGTCCGGTCGCATGGCGATCACCGTGGCGACTGTCTGGGGCAGGGGTGTGAAGGCGCCATAGCCGACCGAGTGGATCACAGTGTCGCCTTGGGTCAGGAAGATCTCATCCGCTTCATTACTCAGTGTCATGGCGGCGCCATAGGCATAATCGACTGACGCGCCGCCATTAAGCATGGAGTCGGTCGAAGCGCCAACCACTCGATATCCCCGAGCCGGGATCCAAAGCGGTGTTGCGCTGTCCAGAACCGCCCGGTCTCCGCCATTGTCAGTCAGGGTCCATCCACTGATATTGATCGGCGTATCCGAAGTGTTGAACAATTCAATCCATTCGCTGTTCGCATCATCGCCCTTTGGATTGGCCATGATTTCTGTGATGATCACGGCCTCAGGCGCTACGGGAACCGAAAAGAAAGCGTCCGTCAGCGCGCTCCATTCCGTTCCATCCCAAGCCCGCGCTTTTACCCGGATGCTGTCCGTCAGCGTGACGGGACCGTCATAGAGAAGGGCGCTGGAAGTCACCAGGTCGTCATTGATCGCACCGGTCATGGCGACCAGTTCAGGACTGATCAGAAAATCGGAACTGCCGACCGATATATTCAGTCCATGTATCGCCAGTACATTGTCACCGGCCACCAGAGAGGAAATCATGGCGCTTATATTGAAATCCTGCAGATTGATGGCGTTCGCGTCGGAATTTTGAACGGAAGATGCCGAATTCCAGGCCGGCTCGCCGGCCGGTTCATTGGCGCTGATGGCCTTTTGTCCATTAATATAAGCAATAAAACCATCATCGTATCGCATTCGCAGCGTCAGTGAGCGGATCTGGTCTAAGTCCTCGGCGCGAACCGTGAAGGGAATCCGGATGTAGCAGGTTGTGGACACGCCGGACATGGCCGTCTGAGTGTCATACTCAAAATAGGCCTGATACCCGTTCCCGGTTTCATAGCCCACACCCTTGATTGCGACGCCCCCATCCCAATCGGCATCATCAAAAAGAATCGACCGCCAGCTAGACCCAATATCGCGTGTGGGAACCAGAATCCGCTTCGGAGCATTTTCCGCGGCCAGAACCAGGGTCTGTAGACCGTTGTCAGCGGATGAAGAGCGACGGGGATCAGTCCCATTCAGAGTATAATAAATCATCCCAGCCGCCGGGACCGGCGCGAGAGTCAGAGCCGCCCCTTTCACGACCTGACCGCCATGTTGCGGCAAACCATCAATGGCGAAATCCGGCGCAGTGAGATTCGGATAAAGGCCGGCCTTTTTGAATTGTTGAATGACGATATTATTTCGATAGGGCAAATAATTGTTCAGAACATTGTCCCGTGCCGTTTCCCATTCGGACTTCGTATAAGGTGGCTCCCTGTGCATATCCCCCCACCGGGCCGTTTCCGCCACAACCGCGGCTTCCACCTCATCCGCCAGCCCTTGGTAGCGTTTGATCACAGCATCGGTGGTCATGGCGCCATCGTGGAACAAGTGCTTTCGCACATGATCGGCGAAGCGCAGACGAAATTCGGCATTGGCTCGCAAAGCCCCATAGGGTTCGGCCACCCCCCGGACATCTTCTGTTCGATCCGTATTCAAACCGGAGTTCATCAAAAGCGCCCATTCGGCGTCCCACATGAAGAATTTGAAACCCGTGCTGTCCACCCGGCGTCGAGCGGCATACCAGTTCTTAAATGGCCAGTCGCTGTTACCGACCCACAGGTTGCAGATCATGTAGTCGATATAGTTATCAATATCAATATAGCATTCATAATCCGTGCGATTCGTTCCGTCCGGATTATTACCCTGCACTTTCTGATAGGCCGCGTCTGAGGCCAGACCCGCCCGGCACTGACTCAACAGAGCATTCCATGCGGTAGTGGTTCCATCAATAGCCGCTCCGGAGTTCAAGGCGTCCCACTCCTCTTTATCGCCGCCAAAGTATCGGGCGGCGAATGCGGCGGCAGGCCGTTCGACAGGATTAAAAAATCCCCAGTACAGGCCATTGATAAAGAGATGGCCAAAGGTCCCATGACCGGAAGGGTGTCCGAGCGCCAGTTGAGAACGACGGCCAAATTCATCACGGATAAACTGAACCTCACTGTGACCGGCCCAGGAATATCCATCATTCGCGTTGGCCCGGAGAGTAATGGTGTCGAAGCTCGGGATCGTTCGTTCACTCCAGTCAAAGAGGTTGTAACGTAATTTCGACGGGCCGTATTGCGTCTTGAAAAGCAGGCGAAGCGAATGCTTCTGATTATTGTCGGGATTTCGGAACCAACCACCCTGGATCCGAAGACCGGCGTCGACGCCAAATCCCACAGTACCATCGGATTCAATCCATTCGGCATAAGCCGGCCGTTCCCAGGCGGGTCCACTTTGCTCCGGATTTGAGTATATCCCGATTTGCGCATCGAAAAGATTGTCGTTGGCGGTGACGATGGACATGATAGGCAGGGATTGAAGACTCGGTATCAGCTGAGTTCCCCAAGTCGAGTGATTTTTGATGAACGGATCCATTTCGTAGTCGCCGGGAACATGAGAACTGCCATTATAGGTATCCCAATAGGCTGGAAAGCCCGAGGGAAGAGTCGGTTGGTTGACGACACTATTAAGGAACAGGTAGGATTTCGTGGCAATTCGGCTCGACGCCCACCCCGGTTTATAGGCAATAGCCCGGATCACCTGCGATTGATAGATGTTGATGGGAAAAGTATAGAATTCACCTGTTGTTTCGGTTGGTTCCTCGCCGTTGAGGGTGTAACGGATCCAAGCGCCATCGGTTGGGCAGGAGAGAGTGACATTGAAAGTCGAATTGTAGCTGCCGCTGCCATGGCTGAAATCCGGCATCCCCACCACACCCAAGGCCCCTTCCTGATTGAAGGCGCCCGGCGTGGCCGTTACATAATACTGGCCTACCGTAGCGTCCAGGGCGCCGGTCAGTTCGGTGGATATCAGGAAATTCTCGTCATGGGCAGAGTCGTTGAGTCCTTGGACGGCAAGGACATTGGGACCCGCCTGAAGGTATCCAATGGCATTTTCCAACTGGAACGTTTCGATGACGCCTGTCATATTTTCTGGACGGTCAGATGCGGCGGCGCTGTTCCAGTCGAGGGAGGCGGGGGCATTGCCCCGGGCAATTTCCCAACCGTTGAGAAATGCAACAAATCCGTCTTCATAGCGAACCTTCAGCAGCAGCCCATTGTAGAAAGTGGGATCCTCGATGGAAAAACGACTCCGTGTCCAGGCGGATGTGTTCACGCCCAGCATCTCATCGCTCACATTGGTTTGGGCCCCGGGGCCGCTCCCGTTATAGATTTGCCAGATATCACTTTCACTCAGAGCGCGATTGAAAATATAGACATCGTCAATTTGTCCGCCAAAGAAGCGAACACTACCATCGGCCCGCCCTCCGATCCCCCACCCCATTCCAACGGGGATGGCCCCCTGGGTTGACGCCGTGGACTGGATGAGAACGCCATTTCGGTAGAGCTTCCAGTTCGCTCCATCATAGAGTCCCGCCAGATGTGTCCACTGGTCCACGTCGGCTCCAGCCCCTGCGCCAGAGGCGGCGGCATTGCTTCCGTCCCAGACGCCCATTTCATAGAGATCCCCACTGAGGCGAAGGTAGATTTCGCCGTTCGGCGATGTGTTGTAGCCTTTGGCCACAATGTAGCGAATACCGCCGGTGACGGCGGTCCGAATCCAGGCCGTGATCGTAATCTCCCCTTCAATCTGAAGAGATACCGGATCGCCTAAACTCACGTAATCATTGACTCCGTCGAGCGACAAAGCCCCGGCCCCGACGCTGGCCTCGTTTGTAATCGACGCCCCGTTTTTAAGGATCCCGTCGTTGTTCCCGGCCATGTCTGCGCCATCGACATCAAAGGTCCAGTGGGAAACGAGACCCGTCCGCGGAATGGGCGCAAAGCCCAGGCCCATCTTCCCCGGGCTCCACGCCGAATCGTCATAATCCGGAGCGGTCCAGGTCGCATCCGCTTCGCCGATGCCCGGGATACGAAAGCGTAAGGTATCTCCCTCACCCACCAGAGTCGTTTCCGAAAACTCCCCTTTCCCGTAGGAAATATCCGTGACCTGTTCGGGAAACCGGGGCGCATATTCGTACTCCACAGTGACTCCATCAGGACGGATCAGGCCCAGGTATTCCCCTTCGCTCGATAATTTGAAATTGGTATGAAGTTTACCGGCAGGATTGCGTCGATCCTTTCCAGACGCAAAGAGAACCAGGAATCCGCCGGACGGTATCTGAATGGCTGGAAAACGCCATTGGGAAAGGTTGTCCGGATCGTCCGTCAGATAATACCCTTCCATGTCCATGGCGGTTGACTCCGGATTATAGATCTCGATCCAATCCGACGCGTCGCCATCTTCATCAAACAGGGTTGAATTATTGATAGCCATAAACTCACTGATGATCTGTCCCTGCCCATGGGGGGCCCCAAGCAAGGCCCACAAAACACAGTAGATCAGGATGGCGCGCTTCATAAAAGTATCAGTCATGGTCAATCGCCTCATCCCCATTGGCTTTTTTCTTCCAGTTATCATGTGTTATCAACTTACCAAAGGCATTATAGCTTAAAAAGTCCATAAAGGCAACCCTTTGTCCATCAAACACGGAATACCGACGCTTCATTCTCTTTCAGATTTTGTGCCGGCGCATTTCACCATAATTTCCGATAGCTTGGGCCACATCAAGGGTCCACGTTTTGTCAGAAAGCCCACTATCCCTGCGGTTTTTCACATGCCCCTTGACTATCGGCGCCATCCAATTTACGCTCTTTCGATATGAGTGAAGGGGCTTTCGAAAGCCTTTTAGGTCACTAATGCCCATTCGGAGGCCAAACAATGCGACTGGATTGTTCCAACTTCCCACACCTTTTTCTTGCCGTGGCGCTTGGGTTCTTCCTGGCAATGCCAAACGGGGGAATGGCTCAGCAAAAGCAACCGGGCAAACCGAACATTGTCTTCATCATGCTGGACGAATGGGGCTATTTCGAGTGGTCCTTGATGGGACATCCCATCTTGGCCACACCCAATATCGACAAATTGGCGACCGAGGGAATGCGTTTCACCCAGTTTTTGGCTGGAGGAAATGTCTGCGCGCCAACCCGGAGCGCCTTGATGACTGGCCTTCATGCGGGGCATACCACGATTCGCAGTAATGGGGGAGGCGCGGCCCTCAGGCAAGAAGACGTGACGATTGCGGAAATCCTCAAAAAGGCAGGATACGTCACCGGGGGATTTGGCAAATGGGGCCTTGGCGATGTTGGCACAACCGGAGTCCCGGAAAAACACGGATTTGACATATTTTATGGATATTATCACCAGGTCCATGCCCATAGTTATTACCCCAGATATTTGATTCGCAATGGTCAGAAGGAATACCTGAAAGGGAATACGGGAGACTTTCAGAAAGAAGAGACTTTTTCCCATTATTTGATATTCCAGGAGGGATTGAACTTTATCAGGGAGAACAAAGATCGCCCCTTTTTTGCCTATATGCCCTGGACGCCTCCCCACGGTTTATGGGGGATGCCGGAAGATGAACCCGCCTGGCAAAAGTACAAATCCGAAGAATGGGACGCCACAAACCAGCGTGGGGAAAAGGACGCGCAAATGTATGCCGCCATGGTCGAAATGGTGGATCGGCAGATTGGGCAAATCATGGATTTGCTCAAGGAACTGAATATCGATCAGAAGACCATCGTTTTCGTGAGTGGTGACAATGGCGGCCAGCCCTATTTTAAGAATCCCAGACACCCCAACGGCTATCTTGCGCCAAACCTGAATCCGAAAACCGGAGAATGTTTTCGTGGAGGAAAGGGGAACTTTTACGAAGGGGGATTGCGCATTCCCTTCATGGCGCGCTGGCCGGGACATATCCAGCCCGGAACCGTGTCCGATCATTTGGGTTATTTCCCCGACATCATGCCGACGCTGGCCGAGCTGGCCAACGTGGAACTGACAATAAAAACAGATGGGATTTCGATTGCGCCAACACTGACAGGAGAGAAGCAGAGCCGGCAAAAGCAGCATTCCATTTTATACTGGGAAGATGGCCGAAGCCGGGCTGTGCGGATGGGAACATGGAAACTGATTCAGCCATCGCATGCAAAAACATTTGAACTTTATGACCTGAGCAAAGACTTGGGGGAAAATAGCAATATTGCCGATCTGCATCCTGAAATCCTCGAAAAGATGAAAGCCTTCGCCGAAAAATCCCATACCCCACCCCGACAAGGCAGGATACTGGATCCCACTATCGGATTCAAAGGACACACAATCGACTGAACGGCTGGGGCATGTATAAGAAAAAATGCTCGAAGGAGTTCCCCCTGGCCATATTAATGGATACAACTCGTACTGCGTCATTTTTGAAGTGGCGGGTTGCTCCAAAAGAACGCAGGCGACTCGACTGTATGCGGGCAAGATGCCCGCGCTCCCAGAATCCGACAGATGAGGGTTGACGCAGTACTAGTGGCTGCGTTCATTGTGACAAAGCGTGTTGAACACTATTCAGGAGGACAAGGAAAATGGCATACCTTTTGGGACTGGACATAGGGACCTCGGGGACGAAGGCGATCCTGATCGACGAAGCGGGCAAGATCGTGGCCTCGGCCATGGAGGAATATCCGCTCCTG
>JADFCT010000193.1 GCA_017161665.1 Candidatus Sumerlaeota bacterium | reverse complement strand
CAACGGATCGGCAAAGGCCTCCGGCGCCCGTTCACACAGGTCCGTCAGGGTCAGGCCGCTGATCGATCGATTCATCAACCGCGCGAGTTTTTCGGTCACCAGTTGGCGGGACTCTTCCAGAGAGCGAATCTGAAGGGCCAGCGTATCCTTGCGGCGCGATACCGTCATCAGCCC
The DNA here is from genome assembly GCA_017161665.1 of Candidatus Sumerlaeota bacterium. Taxonomy (GTDB): domain Bacteria; phylum Sumerlaeota; class Sumerlaeia; order JADFCT01; family JADFCT01; genus JADFCT01. The sequence goes on along the minus strand of JADFCT010000193.1, from coordinate 7,099 downwards.
CTGGGTGTCATTGGCGACGAGGAATTGATTTTCTTCGCCCAGGGTGATCAACAGACGCTGATACAGGTCCGCTTCTTTATCTAAAATGTTAATCAATTGAGGGAACAAACGCTCCATGAGAGGGGCGGCAGATAAGCCGGGGCGGGCCAACGGCCGGATTCAGAGAGAACCCGGCGCAGGCGCGGAACGCATTGAAAGGCAACGGTGTGTCAGTCCTTCTTCTTGTCTTGCTTCTTTTCCGTGAAGCGGGCCGATTCGCGCAAGGACTCATCGATCATCTTTTTGGCCACTTTACCGCTCTCGACCTTATACGAGCCGGCGTCCACAGCCATCTTGATATCGACGATTTTGTCCATCCGCACATCCGGAATCGCGTCCAGTTGTTTTCGGACCGCCGCCACCTGCTGGGTGGTGCCCGAAAGACTGACGCCGATGTTCGGCTCCACAGGGTCGGCTTTGTCCGTTTTCTCCACTTTCTTCGGTCGGGATCCCGAGGGACCGGCCATGGGGCCAACACTTGGCAGAGGGGTGGCGCCGTCCGAAGACTTCTTCCGTGAAATTTTCATGATCTCCGCTTTCCTTAATCGAACCTATGGGAACCTTATCGGCGCAAGACACACATTGCTTTACTCAGCGCCTGCATTTTATGCCCCGATCTGCCCTCCTTTCTAATCAAAATCGGAAGCCGAAAGCCAGCGGCAAAAAGGTCTCGGCAAAAATATCCAGTCGAATTCTTCAAAGATTATAATAGCCAGAACCATTCCCGTTGACCGCGGGGGCGCCCGATGGGGGGGGATCGCCGGCCTCGCCCCCAACAGCAAAGCGCGCGGAAGAAGATATTTCCGCGCGCTTGCCTTGAATGATCGGAAAATTATTATTTCTTGGGGGCCAGGACCTGGATGCCGCGGGCGGTCAAATGCTGAGTGGCCCCTTCGGCGTCGGCCCGAGACGGCATCGAAATCGTCCGGGGGCCGGACTGGGCTGGGTGGGGTTGATACTGCAATTGGCGAATCAAGGCCTCGGCCAGGCCCAGACCCATCTGGGAGCTGGCGTGGTTGGCTGTTTCTTCGTCCGAATACTCCTCAAACATTTTCTCGCCGGAGTTCTTTTCGATCAGGCCGCCTTCCGGGACGGTAGCGCGCATCTGTTTCAGCATCATCCGAACCATCATCGACTCAAACTGTGACGCGGCCAACTCCATTTTCTCGTCATCCGACATGCCCGCCGATCGCAACCGATCGACCGTGTTCTGGCCACCGATTCCTTGAGCCTGACTCACGGGAACGGCGGAAAACAACCCGCGCGCCGGAGCGGCCAGCGGCCCGACCGTCTCGCGGCCCTGGAGCATTCCTAAACGAATGGACTGAATCGATTCCATTATTGGATCACCAATTCCGCGTGCAACGCGCCCTGGTTTCGGATTTCGATCAAAATATCCATCAGATCCTGTGGCGTCACGCCCAAAGCGTTCAACCCCGTGACCAGTTCCGCGATGGTCACCGACTCGGGGAGCACGGCCAGCGTCGGCCTCGGAACGCCGGCCTCGCCCTCGCCGATGCCCAGCGCGCTGTCTTTGGTCACCTGGACGGCCACATCCTCAATCACCACCGTTTCGCCGTCCGAAAAGGGCTGTGGCTGCGAAACCCGCTGCATGGAGGAGATTTGAACGGACAGGTTCCCTTTGGCCACGGCCACCGTCGAGATGCGCACCTCTTCGCCCACAATCACAGCGCCGGTCCGTTGATTGAGTGTGACCCGCGCCTTCGTGTCGGGGTGATACGCCACCATTTCCACGCGCGCAATAAAATCATGGACATTCAGAATCCGCCCGAGTTGCTCATTCATCTGGCCGCGATAGACCTCCGGCACCAGCAGGGCCACAAACCCGGCCCCCTCGGCCACGGCCAGTTGCGCGCCAAATTCCAGATTGATGGCATCGGCGATCCGTCGAGCGGACACATTGTCCGGATTCAGCAACCGCAAGCCCAATCGATCCTTGGAGTTCACCTCCACCACCACATCCTGGACCATGGCGCCATTGACGGTGGAGACGGTCGGATGATTTTCCGAAATGCTGGTCCCACCGACGCCGGCGGAAAAGCCACCGGTAAACAGCGCGCCCTGGGCCAGGGCGACGATCTGGCCATTGTGGCCTTTGAGTTCTGTCATCAGGAGAATGCCGTTCCGCAGACTTTCGGCGTCACCGATGGCGGAGACCGTCACCTGAATGACCTCGCCCCGACGCTTTGATCCGTCCAGCGTGGCCGTCACCATGACGGACGCGACGTCCTCGGGCTTGATATTCTCGCCAATGCGGAGGCCTTCGCGTTGCAGAATCGACAGAATCGCCTGTTCGGTATAGGGCGCGCCGTTGCCGTCGCCGGTTCCGTTCAGGCCCGTCACGATCCCGTAGCCAATGATATAGTTTGTCGGTTCATGGTCCCAGCGCGTGCCATTTTTGACGCGAATCTGAGCCTGCGCGGCCGCCGTCAGCAGGACCCCCAGCGCCAAACCGATTGTGATCGAAACGATAGGCCGACGATAAAACATGATACCAATCCTTTGCTTCAAGTCAAAGACCCCATCCATGAGGCCAACCAAACCGCTTACATGGGCCACAAGGCGTTGAAGACCCGCTGTCCCAGTCCCGGCCGCGTGGCTTCCGCCGCCGGCCCCTTGCCACTGGTGATAATTTCCGCGCTCGCCACCAGGTTCGAGGAGATCGAGTTGTCCGGCTCAATATCCGTGGGGCGAATCACACCCTTGAGCGAAATGATGACGTCCTCGTTGTTAATGGTCATGGTCTGGGAACCCCAGATTCTCAGATTTCCATTCGGCAGACGCTCATACACTTCGGCCATCACGTTGGCCAGAACCCGGCTGGACATCTCCAAATCCGCCTCGGCATCGAAGGCAGAAGTGCTTTGGGCTCGAACCAGATGCTCCAGGTCCACATTCTTTGCCGTGTCCTTGGCCTCCACGCCATTGCCAAAATAGGCTTCCGCGCCGAAAAAGTTCTGGATGCCCGCGTCGATATTCGAACTCCGGTCGATTTCAGTCGTGGAGCCGCGCGCGGCCGACATGTTTTCGATGATGCGCACCTGAACCAGATCGCCCACCCCCAACGCCCGATTGTCAGCAAAGAGGGAACCGCCCTGACCGGACCACAGGGATCCTTCGGCCACCCGGGCTTTATTGCGCTCCGTGGGGTGAATCACCGGCGGTCGCTCCAGCGGTCGGGGCATGGCATCCTGAAACAGAGCGCATCCCGCGCCAAACGCCACGGCCAGCGTCACAATCAATCCCTGAAAAAAACAGCGTCCATTCATTTCTCCAACTCCTTGGGGGCCCATCGGTCCCACACGCCCTATATTTCCGACGACTTGCGCCCTACCGCCTCCGGCGGCAGGTGATGCGTTTGAAAGGGAAAAGCCTTCGACGCGGGGGTCATTCCGTCCCGGGCCACCTGGAAAAATCCCGTCGTCACCGATTGGCGCAACAATCCGGCAAACAACGCCACCGGCACGCCCAGTCGCATACAGGCGCCCTGTATTTCCGGCCCCCAGATACCACCACCCCGCAGATCCATCCCCCGTGTCCGCTGGGTTGCGCCTCCGGACAAGCGACCCAACAGCGCTTCCGTGCCCTTATTCCGCAATCGAATAAAATCCATCATCTCCGCGCCTTCTTTCAATTCCTATTCATTTCCGGCTCGAAAAGGCCGTTCACCCGTCAATAGATCAATTCAACCTGTTGAGGTCCCACGATGCGTCCCATCATCAACTTCGTCATCTGACGCTGGCCTTGCTGACTCACCACCCGCAACACCTTGATCACATCGCCCTTGGCGCCCTCGTTCTGGGCAATGCCCTGAGCCGACAAGCGCATGGTCGCGTTGTTTTTGTTCAAATTCACCGTGACCGAGACCAGATCGTTGCGCTTAACCCACAATTGCCGACGCAACTGGTCGGTGCGAATCTCATCGCCGGACCGAATAGCGCGATCCGCCACCAGGCCCACCACCTCTTCGACCCGCATGGCCGAACCATTCCGAACCTTTGACAGCAAGACCGACTCAGCCACCACATCCGCGGGAGTGATCATCTGTCCGCGGCGCAATCCACTGCGGGTCTTGACCACCTGGACCTGTACATCCACATTCACGGCGCCGCGAACCCGATCCACCGGGCGCCCGCCCGATAACATGACGATTTCAAAGGAAATCAGCCCATATTCTCGACTGCCGGAGCTCAATTCCACGCGCTGCTCCACATCCGTTCCCGTTGGGGCCACAATTTCGAGAGGCAACCGCCAGTCGCTGAAGATGATTTCCTGAGGCGACCAGGTCATTTGTTTATAAATGGCTTCTTTGACCAGCGTCTCCACATCCGATTGCGCCATCCGTTCGGTTCGCAACCCGGCGTAAGCGCCCTTGGGCACATACAAATGGATCCATTCATTCACCAGCCCCATCCGCTCCAGGGCGCCCAGAATGGCCGATTCGGTCAGTCGCATCTGCTGTTCCGGCGCGGGAGCGGCCGACAAGCGGAGTTGCTGCGCCCGACGTCGCCAATCCGGTGTGCCACCGGTGATGGCGGCCACATCGCCCAGCCGCACTTCAGCGCCTTCGATCAGCGTCACGCGCTTCACGGTCACGTCCAGTTTGGTCATGGGGGCCCCGTCGGCATATTCCGCCACCGGGGGATTCGGAGGGAGATTCGCCACCTGCGTCGGAGTCCCCAGGCCCAGAATATCCCGGGAAACCACCGGCCCGTCCGTGGCCTCCGCCGCCCGTGTCCCCCCCATGGGGGGCATGGTGAACCCCATCACGATAAGGGCGATCAGAAAACTTTTCCGTGTCTGCATCATCATCTCTCAATCTCCTGCCATTGAGCGGATACCTTTTGCCGCCTTCCCTGGCGACAAGGAGGCAAAGCGCATGATCCATGCCATCCAAACCGAAACGGCCCTGTTCGGGCCGGATGGCCAGAACAGGGCCGCTGGAAGGCGGTTTTTATGGGCGGCTAACGACTACCGTTTTGTATTATTGGCGGTCTGGAGCATTTCATCGCTGGCCTGAATGGCCTTGGAATTGACCTCATAGGCCCGTTGGGCCACGATCATGCTGACCAGTTCATCGACAATGGAGACGTTGGAGAGTTCCAGATACCCCTGATTGATCTCACCGAAGGCATTTTCCCCCGGAATACCGGTGATCGGCGCGCCTGAAGCGGCTGTTTCGGTAAATAAATTGCGCCCCATGGCCTTCAGTCCGGCCGGATTGGCAAAGCGAGCCAACTGAATCTGGCCAATCTGGGATTCCTGCCCATCCTGGATGACCGTCACCGTCCCGTCCATGCCAATCCCAATCTGTTCGGCGTCCGTGGGGAACGTGATCCCGTCGGCCAGGAGGTCCCCGTCGCTGGTGACCATGCGGCCCTGATCGTCGATTTTGAAGGAGCCAGCCCGCGTATAGGCCTCCGTCCCGTCGGCCATATTGACAATAAAGAAACCGTCGCCGCCAATGGCCAGATCCAGGGCGTTTTCCGTCGTGGCGAAGCTGCCGATCTTGAACAGGCGTTGCGTGGCCGCCGGCCGCGAGCCGAGGCCGATGTCGATGCCGGTGGGCACCTGTGTGCCGGTGGTGGCGCTCATGCCGGCGGGACGCATGTTTTGATACAGCAAATCCTGAAAATCCGCCCGAACCGTCTTGAAGCCCGATGTGTTGGCATTGGCCAGGTTATGGGCGATGACGTCAATATTGACGCGCTGGGAACGCATCCCGCTGGCGGCCGTGAAAAGAGCGCGCATGGACATAAGAACAATCCTCCGATTCAGTCTTCCTTGACAAAGATCCGGAGCGCCTCGGGGGCCCTCCGTTCCGTGTTACTGCGCGACCATGGCGATGAGCGACGAACTCATGTCGCTGCTGGTCGTAATCAACTTCTGAAAGGTTTCATAATTGCGTTGAGTGGTGATCATATCCACCATTTCGTCCACCACGGACACATTGGACATTTCCACATACCCCTGCCGGACCTGGGAGCTGGGAGCGTTGAGGAATGGCTGGACATTTTCGTCCGTGAGCTCGAATAACCCGTGGCCCTCTTTGTTCAGTTTGAACGTGTCGGGAAATGTCGCCAGCATCACCTGCCCCAAAACCATGCCGGTATCATCGGTGATCGTGCCGTCGGGTCCGATGCCGAAGTCCAGCGTGTCGATCCGAATGGGGGCGCCGGCAGCGTCCAGGGCCGGGAACCCGTCCTGCGAGACCATGGTATTGTCCGCGGCGCGCGTGAAATTGCCCTGACGGGTGTACCGAATCCCATTCGGGGTCTGAACCGCGAAGAAAGCGTCACCTTCAATGGCCAGATCAAATTGGTTGTCCGTCTGTTGGAACGAACCGGCCCTGAAATCCGTCACCTGGCCATCCAGTACGCCATAGAGCGTTTCATAAAACGTCTTTCGCGTGGGCGGGGCGTCCATCGCCGGCGATGTGCTGCGATCCATGGCGGCATAATCGGGCGCGCCAGGAACCGATCGCATCTTGATATGGTCGCCGCGGAAGCCCAGCGTGTTGACATTCGCCAGATTATTGGAGATCATCCCCAGTCGCCGTTCCATGGCGAGCGCTCCGGACAGAGCAATATAATTTTCTTGCATGACAACAATCTCCGGGTTCGGGAAGTTCCGCATCCCTAACAGCAATTCCCGCGCCAAGGACGCCTGGGATCGGATTTGAGGCTTGGCGCGTCAATAAAGGACTCAAATATGGGGACTTAGAGACGCTTCCAGCCCGTCCGCGCTTGGAAAGCCCGGATCGCAGGACGGGAAAACCTTGCCGCCCGGGTCAATCCCTTCCCCTGAGATGTCATGGGCAGGATGCCCCTGTCATGTGGCTCGGGCGCCATCACATTTTCAAGTGGCCAAGGCGCGATGAAACCCAGTACGTTTCCTCTCAGCGGTTTCAAATTTACGAACGCGTTCCCCATGTCCCTATAAATGGACACAACAAATGATGAAAAATGCGTCGGGGCGCGACGCGGTGAAATCTTTTTTTGAACCAGGAAGATTAGAAGGAAAAGAAGATTTTTTATCG
>JADFCT010000192.1 GCA_017161665.1 Candidatus Sumerlaeota bacterium | reverse complement strand
CTGACATGAAAACCCTGACCGCCGACTTTCTCCTGGATGGTGATGAACTCGTCGTGTTTCACCTGCGTTTCCGAGCCGGAGACGAAGGCCCAACCTTCACCCTGAAATTCGCCCTCCTGGCCCAGGTCTCCGCCCGCATGAGAATGCCGCTGAGTTTCCTGGATATGAACCGCTGGCGCCTGGAGCGGGACGGGGCCTGGCTCAAGCCCACCTCATCGGGCGAACGGGTGGACATTAACCAGGTGGACCGCATGATCCTGACCGTGACCCGAAAAAGTGAACAAGTCGCCCGCTGGCAAATGACGCCCCTGGTCGCCACGTCGCAAGCCGTGCCCCCCCTCGACAAACTGATCCTGCCCCGTGGCCCCCTGGTCGATGAAATGGGCCAGTGTCGCATCCGGCAATGGCCCAGCCGGACAAAGGACGTGGATGCGCTCAAAGCCCGCTTGCAGCGACAGGCTCAGGAAGCGCCCACGAAAAAATGGCCGGACGCCTGGTCCCAATGGGGCGGATGGAAGGAGAAACCATTCCAGGCCACCGGCTATTTCTCCCGTCATCACGATGGCAAGCGTTGGTGGCTCGTCGATCCGGACGGTTATGCCTTCTGGTCCGCCGGCATGGATTGCGTGCGTGTCGATACCAACGCCAATATCCAGGGCTTGGAATCGGCCCTCCAGTGGGCGCCGGATCGAAACGGCCCTTACCAGTCCATTTACAACGGGAATCAAATCAACTATCTGGCCGCCAATTTCATCCGCGTCTTTGGCCCCGAACAATGGCGCGATCACTGGAAAGCAATCGCCCTGGCCCAGCTCCGGGCCACCGGCTTCAACACCGTCGCCAACTGGTCGGAATGGGAGATTGCCCGGGCCGTGCGGTTCCCCTATGTCCGCCCCATGAGTTTCAATGCCAAACGCATCCAAAACATCTATCGCGATTTTCCGGATGTCTTTGATCCGCAGTTCGCAAAAGACGCCGAGGACTATGCCGCGCAACTCAAAGAGACGGCTCAGGATCCCGCCCTCATCGGCTACTTCATGATGAACGAGCCGACCTGGGGCTTTTCATCCGAACTGCCGGCCACGGGGATGCTCTTCAATGGATTGGCTTCCGCCACCCGGCAGGCCCTGGTCAACGAATTGAAGACGAAGTATGCGGACGATGCAGCCTTGTCCAAGGCCTGGGACGTGAAAACGACCTTCGCCGACGTGGCGGAGGGGCCATGGAAACACCCTATCCGCAAAGGCGCCTGGGCCGATCTGGAGGCCTTCAGCGCCGTCATGGTCGAGCGGTATTTCACCACCCTCGCACGCGCCTGTCGGCAGGCGGATCCCAACCACCTCAACCTCGGCATCCGGTATGCCGGCGTCCCGCCCACCTGGGCGACCGAGGGCATGAAAGCCTTCGATGTTTTCAGTATGAACAGTTACACCGAAGTCATTCCGGCGGAGAACATCGACAAGATTGTCGCCCGGCTCCAGATGCCCGTGATGATTGGCGAGTATCATTTCGGCGCGCTGGATGCGGGCCTGCCGGCGTCGGGCATTGGCCGCGTGGCGACGCAGGCCGACCGGGGCCGGGCCTATCGCCGCTATGTCGAGGATGCCGCCGCCCATCCCGCCTGTGTGGGCGCCCACTGGTTCACGCTGTACGATCAATCCGCGCTCGGACGCTTCGACGGCGAAAACTATCAGATCGGCTTCCTCGATGTCTGCAACCGCCCCTATCCCGAAATCTGCGGGGCCGCTCTGAAGTCTCACCGCCGGATTTACGAAGTCGCCGCGGGAACCGTCAAGCCCTTCGATGACGCCCCGAAGTATCTGAGCAAACTATTCTGAACCCATGGCGCAAGCCATAGCATCGGGAGCGTCATCGCGTGAACGAGATCGAACACAACCTGTTGGCCGGGGCCATGGAACAGGCGACGGACACCATCCTTCTGACCGACACGGAGGGGGTCATTGTCTATGCCAATCCGGCTGCCGAACGGATTACCGGCTATGCCCGTGACGAAATCCTCGGTCAGACTCCCCGCCTTTTCAAAAGCGGACGGCATGACACGGCTTTTTACAAGGCCTTGTGGGAAACCCTCTTGCGCGGCGAGGCCTGGCAAGGGCGATTCGTCAACCGCCGCAAAGATGGCGCCTTCTACACGGAAGAAGCCTCCATCTCCCCGGTCCGCGACAGCGCCGGGACGATCCGCCACTATCTGGCCATCAAAAATGACATCACTTCCGCGATCACCGCCGAGGCGCATTTGAGACATACGCAGAAGATGATGGCCCTGGAAACCCTCGCCGGTGGGGTGGCCCATGGATTCAATAACATCCTCTATGCCATGGAAGGCTTTACGGAACTCCTGCGCGATCGACTGAAACAGGAAATGCCCGACGCGCTGCATTATGTGGATGAAATCCAGGAAGGCATTGGGCGGGCCACCGACCTGGTGGATCTGATTCTGGCCTTTACCGCTCAATCCGATGTGACCCATGTCCCCATCCGAATCGGAGTACTGATCCGCGAAACCAGCCGGATGATTCGAGGCATTCTGCCCAAGAATGTTCAAATTACCGTAAAGACGGATCCGGGGGCGGACGATATCACGGGCTGCCCCGGTCTGTTGCGTCAGGCCCTCTTAAACCTGTGCCAGAACGCCGCGCAGGCCATGGCCGATACAGGCGGCGGCGTCATTACCCTTCAGGTCAGCCCGGGAGAGGCGCGCGCGGACGCGGACGCCGATCACGAATGCGCCCCGATTCCCGGGCCGACGGTTCGGCTGACCGTCAGCGATACGGGACCGGGCATTGCGCCAGACGTATTGGATCACATCTTTGATCCCTTCTTCACCACTCGGCGCGCCGGAGAGGGGGAAGGGATGGGGCTGTCCATCGTCCATGGCATTGTGAGCGATCATGGCGGCGTCATCCGCGCGCGCAGTGAACCGGGACAGGGGGCCACCTTTGAGGTCTGGCTGCCACGGGCCGAAGCAATCGAACGCGCCCATACGACGCCGGAACCGGAGGAGGAACTCCCTCGGGGCGGCGAACGGATTCTGGTTGTGGATGACGAAGAAAAATTGCTGAAGGTCATAGGCCAGGCGCTCGTCACCCTGGGCTACCATGTCACCACGCGCTCGGACAGCGTCAAAGCCCTTGAAACTTTTCTTGCGACACCCGACGGGTTCGATCTTATTATAACGGACCTGACCATGCCGGTGATTTCCGGGAAACAACTGGCGGAACTGGTCCGGGAAACGCGTTCCGATATACCGGTCATCTTGATCTCCGGTTACAGCGCCAACGCCGGCGACGGGGGGGAGGCTTCGACGGTCTTCCAGGAATTCCTCAGAAAACCGGTCCGAAAAAAAGAAATGGCCCGGGTGATTCGGCGGGCCCTGGATAACGCGACAGCGGCAAGAGAGACGGCTAATGGCTGAGGTACTGATTCTTGATGATGACCGGCAGTTTTGCGCCATGGTGGCGGAACATGTCCAGAAAGCCGGCCATGGCGTCTCCCTGGCCCATTCGCTGGCGGAAGGGCGCCAGCGGCTTCAGCGCCTTTGCTATGACATTGTCTTTCTGGACATGCGGCTGCCGGATGGTTCGGGTCAGGAACTCCTGCCGGAAATCAAGACCGGCGCCTTCCCTCCGGAAGTGATTATCGTGACCGGCTACGGCGACGCCGAAGGGGCGGAACTGGCCATTACCCATGGCGCCTGGGATTATCTCCAAAAGACCGCTTCCGTTCAGGGACTCCTCCTGTCCCTGTCGCGCGCATTGCTCTATCGGGAAAGTCGCCGGGGCGCCATTCGGCCCCTGTTGTTCAACACCCCCGACCTCATTGGCAGCTCCCCCGCTTTTCGGGCGGCGCTGACCGTTTCGGCCCAGGCGGCGGCCAGCGAGATCAATACCTTAGTAACCGGAGAAACCGGCACGGGCAAGGAACTGATCGCCGTCGCCATTCACGAAAACAGCCGACGCTCCAACGCCTCTTTCGTCGTGGTCGATTGCGCCTCCCTGCCCGACTCCCTGGTGGGGAGCGTCCTGTTTGGACACGAGCGCGGCGCCTTCACCGGCGCCGAGCGACGCCATGACGGCCTGATTAAACAGGCCGACGGCGGCACACTCTTTCTGGATGAAGTGGGCGAACTCCCGCTGGACACCCAAAAAGCCTTCCTCCGGGTGCTCCAGGAACACCGCTTCCGCCCCACCGGCTCTAATGAGTTCCAACGAAGCGATTTCCGCCTCATCGCCGCCACCAATCGAAATCTGGAACAGATGGCCGCCGAGGGAAAATTCCGCCATGATCTGTTGTTTCGATTGCGCGGGATGACGGTGAATCTGCCGCCCCTGCGAGATCGCATGGAAGACCTCCCCGTTCTGTGTCACCATTTTGTGATCCGCCAGTGCGAAGCCCTGGAATGCGATATGAAGGGCATCAATGAATCCTTCTTCCCGACCCTGCGAGCCTACAACTGGCCCGGCAATGTCCGCGAACTGCAACAGGCCATTGTGAATGCCGTGGTCAAGGCCGGTCCCGATCCGGTGCTCTATCCCCACCATCTGCCCGATCACGTGCGCGCCAGCATTATTGCCACCGAACTGCGCAACGCGGACGGTCCCGAGCCGGTAAAGACCGAGCGAACCGGCAATCCGATGCAGACCGGGGCCTGGCTGACCGGTGATTTGCCCTTGCTCCGTGACGCGCGCGATCAGATCGAAAAAGCCTATATGGAACAGCTGATCGCCCGGGCCGATCATGACATCAACGAAGCCTGTCGCCTGTCTGGTGTGTCCCGCCCCCATGTGTACACCTTACTCAAAAAACATGGCCTCAAGCTATAGCCGTCCGAGTGTTGCAGGCGAACCGCCGGCGCCATCCCCCCAGGACATTGAGGGCCGTTCTTTTTCCGTCTGCCTTCATTATTTCCACCAGCCCAAAGTCTCTTCCCGAGGGTCTTGGATTTCAGACAGTCTGTTTTTTGAGACGACAATCTGAGATTCGGTGCGCCCCGGGCAACCGTCTCGAAGCGCCCAAAAACATAAGTCCAGCAATTCCAACGATCCCCACGCGATCCACACCACCGCTTTTCATGGCCCGCCATTCGCTATAAGGAAACCATTAGCGCCGGGGAATGTCCGAATTCCATTATTAAGAATTCCCTGAAATTTCTGCAAGGAAAGGAATCAATAGGCAATGAAGAATCTGACCGTTGGACAACGTATCATGGCGGGCTTTGGGATGTTGCTGCTCATCACAGTCATCTTGGGCGGTCTGGCAATTTTTAACATGAAGCGGGTATCGGGGGAATCCACAAAACTGGCCCTGGAGTACGCGCCGGAAGTGGTTGTCGCCGCCGATCTGCGGGGAGCGGCCAACCGGCTGATGTATGAAATGCGCGGGTATGGCTTTACGGAAGAAACCCAGTATTATGAAAAAGCGAAGACGGAACTGACGGCCGTGGACGCGGCCCTGAAGTCGGCTCGCGAGCTGGAAGCAAAGGCCAAAAGTCTGACCCAACTGAAAGGACAGATTGACATCGCCGAAAAAGCGGTGACGGAATACAAATCCCTGATTCAGCAAACCGTGGACTCCAATACGAATCTGGCGACGACTCGAAATGCGCTGGACGAAAACGCAGCCGCCTATATGGAGAACAGCGCCCAGTTTCTGGCCAATCAGAACACGGCTTTCCAAAAGGAATTGTCCGAACGAAACACGAAAGTCTCGCTGGTCGATGAGATCGTTGACCTCGGCACGTCAGCCCGTGTGACCAACTTCAGGGCCCAGGCGACCAATGACATGAAGTTGATGCAGCAGGCCGTGGACGCGCTGGCCGGCCTGAAGCAATTGACCGATTCACTCCGGCCCATCACCACGGACGCCGACGACATCAAACGGATCAATGATACCGAACAGGCCGCCACGACGTATGGTTCCAGCATGAGAGAGTATATCCAGGTCAGCGGGGATATGGCCGAAGCAGGGAAACAGATGGATGCCGCCGCCGCGGCCTACATGAAAAACTGCAATGATTTTCTGCTGAGTCAAAATGAAAGTATGCAAAAGGAGTTATCCCAACAGGGCGCGAATCTGGAAGAGCGGCTTCAGAAAATCACACTGGTCAACCAGATCATCGACTTGGGTAATGAAACCCGTGTGAATAACTTCAGATCCCAGGCCCAGCAGGATTTGACGATCCTGGCCGCAGCCATTGAAAATCTCAAGGGCGTCAAGACCGTCACCGCCGAACTGCGGAAAATCACGCGGGATGCCGAGAACATCAAGCAAATCGACGCCACAGAGGCCGCTGCGGACGCCTATCGGACCGCCATGGAAAAATACCTGAGTAACTCGCAGAAACTGGTGACCATCCGGGCCCAGATGGACGCCGCCGCCGGACAGTATGTGCAGCAATGTGATGCGTTTCTGGAAGGGCAACTGGCCAAACTGGTCACGGATATGGACGAACGGCACACCAAAATTTCACTGGCCAATGAGGTAATCGATATCGGCAACGCCGCTCGCATTGCCGCTTTCAGATCCCAGGCCCAGCGCTCCCCGGAGATTATGCGACAGGGGATCAGCGGACTGGAAGACCTTACCGCCAAGTATGAAGCCTTGCGGGCGATCACCCGGCAGAAGGAAGACCTGGACGCGATTGCCGCCGTCGAAAAGGCGGGACAGACGTACGGGAAGAGAATGGATGAATTCCTGACGGAATGGCTGTCCCTGCAAGACATTGGAACCAAACGGACCGCTACGGGACAAGAGGTTATTACGGCCGCAGCGGCAACGGCCGATGCCGCTATCAAATCCACCCAGGAAATCTCCACCGGCGCCATGAATTCGCTGAACAATGCCGCAATGATCTTGATTATCGGACTGATTGTGGCGGTGGCCTTGGCAATCGTCGTCGCCTTTGTTTCCACGAAGTCCATAACGGGTCCGCTGAACCGGGCCATCGCGGCGTTGGGCGCCGGCTCAGACCAGGTGGCTGCGGCGTCGTCGCAGATCTCCCAGGCCAGCCAGGAACTGGCGGAAGGCTCGACAGAACAGGCGGCGAGTCTGGAAGAATCGGCGGCATCGCTGGAAGAATTGGCCGGTCAGGCCCAGAACAACGACGATTCAGCTTCGGGCGCGGACAAACTGATGATCGAGGCGAATCGATCGGTGGAAGACACCGCGAAGGCCATGGAGCAGATGGTCGAGACCATGAGTAACATCAAAGGCTCGTCCGGCAAGATTTCGGGAATTATCAAGACGATCGAGGAG
>JADFCT010000018.1 GCA_017161665.1 Candidatus Sumerlaeota bacterium | reverse complement strand
GGTTTTATTAAGAATCGCGCCGGGCAATGCCTGGCCGATCAACGGAACGGGCTGAAAACGGATTGCCGCATTATATGGCGGCTCATCGCGTTGGTTAAGGGGAAGGAGCCGTTATTTACCGCGGCGCGCCGGGTGACCGGTCTTCCAGCATCGGCGCAAACAAAGCAAAGGCAATATGTATGGCAGTGCGTGTACACGAGTTAGCGACGGATTTGGAAATTGATGCCAATGAACTGATCGCAGAATTGGAGTCTCTGGACATTTCCGTTCGTAACCACATGTCCCGAATCAAGGACAAAGAAACCGAACGCATCTACGAGCATTTCGTCAAACGCAGCAATGCTCGGGCGGTGGAGTGGGCCAAGACACGCCAGGCCGAGGTTGAGGTTGGCCCCAAGGCGCCGGCCTCAAAGGCCAAGCCAAAAAGCGAAGCCAAGAGCGAGGCTGAATCCACGCCAGAGGCGATGGAAGATCAGCATCGCAAGATCGAAGAAGCGCAGGCCCGAGCGGCGGCCGCCCGCGCCCAGGCTGATGCGCATCGGAAAACGGCAGCGGCCACGTTGGAGCGGCATAAACTGCTGGAACTCCAGAAGACCGCGAAATCGAAGCCCCCCGCCGATCGTCCCGAGCGTCCCGAAGGGCGCGCCCCGCTTCCGAGCCGAGAAACTGCTGGAGAACGACCGGCCAGCCGTCGTCCGGGACCGAGGGGCAGCGATGCGCCACCCCGTGACGCCCGGGATGCCCGTGGCCGGCGCGCGCCAGGAGCCGGGGCGCCGGCGAATGCCTCTGCGCCCGTTGGACGACAGCGGGAAGGCGCCAAGCCACCGCGACAAAAGGGCGAAGGCGAGTTCAAGGTTGATCTTGAAAACGTCACCATCGGCGTCATGAAGATGGACAAAGAGGGCGGGAAACGCGGACGCCGTCGCGATAAGAAGAAACCCGGGGTCCGGGCAACCGAGCAAAATGACGCAGGCGCCAGCACGGCCGCTCAGCGTCAGAAACATCGGATGCGTCCCACCCGTCTGGTTCCCGGCGCCTCCGGTCGTCGCGCCCCCTCAGCCAAGCCCCGGTCGCTGGCCTCTAAAAAATCCGCGCCGCGCCCGATGGCTCCTCCGCAACCGGTGATCAAACAGGTTCGCGTGCATGGCCAGATTACCACGGCCGAACTCGCCGAAAAGATGCGCATCGACGCTTCCGAATTGATCAAGAAGGCCCTGTTGATGGGCTCACCTGTGACGCTCAATGAAGCCATTGATCCCGATATGGTCCAGCTGTTTTGCATGGAATTGGGTTATGGCGTCGAGTTTATTCCCGATACCGATGAGTCCGATGTGGAGCAACTTCAGGAAGGGCGCCGCGATGACAGTCGTCGCCAGTCGCGTCCCCCTGTTGTGACAATCATGGGGCATGTTGACCACGGGAAGACGTCGCTTCTGGAACAGATTGCGAAGCTTGAGGTTCTTGAAAGTGAGCATGGCGGGATCACCCAGCACATCGGCGCCTACCATGTGCATACTGATCGCGGCGAGGTGGTTTTTCTCGATACGCCGGGACACGCGGCTTTTACCTCCATGCGCCTGCGAGGCGCGCAGGCCACCGATGTGGTCGCTCTGGTGGTCGCGGCCAATGACGGCGTCATGCCTCAGACGATTGAGGCCATCAATCACGCCAAAGCCGCCGAGGTGCCGATTGTTGTGGTGATCAACAAGATCGACCTGCCGGAAGCGGACCCCATGAGGGTCCGGCAGCAGCTGATGTCTTATGATCTGGTGCCGGAGGAATATGGCGGAAGCACACTATTCTGCGAAATCTCGGCCAAGCAAAGTATCGGTATTGATGGATTTCTGGAGACCCTGTTGCTCCAGGCGGAAATGCTGGAACTCGAATGTGATCCCGACGGTCCCGCCGACGGCGTCATTATCGAGGCCCTGCTCAATCAACAGCGAGGCATTGAGGCCACCGTTCTGGTTCAGCAGGGACGTTTGAAAGTCGGTGACGTTCTGTTGGCCGGGCAAACCTTTGGACGCATCCGTTCCATGCTGGATAATCGCGGCCACGCCATTAAGGAAGTATGCAGTCCCTTCCCGGCCCGTGTGTATGGCTTGACCGGCGAGGCGCCCGAGGCTGGCGAGCCTTTCCTGGCGCTGGAGGATGATCGACTGGCCCGACAGATATCCGAACGACGCGCCAATCGCCGTCGCAAAGCCGGTTTGGACAAGCGTTCGCATGTGTCGCTGGAGGGGCTGAAGGACTACCTCGCCAGCCAGGATGTGAAGAAACTCAACTTGATCATCAAGGGTGATGTGCAGGGTTCCATCGAAGCCATTGAGCAATCCCTTGAGAAGATTCCGAGTGAGAAAGTCAAGTTACAGGTTTTGCACTCGGCCGTCGGCTCCATTACCGAAAACGACGTGCGGCTGGCGGACGCGTCAGACGCCATCATCATTGGCTTCAATGTGCGCGCTGAGGCGGCTGCCGAATCGCTGGCCTATGAAGAGGGCATTGATGTCAAATGCTATACGGTCATCTATGCCCTGTTGGACGACATTCAAAAGGCCATGCTCGGTCTGTTGGATCAAAAGTTCAAAGAGATTCCTCAGGGCAAGGCCGAAGTGCTCAAGCCGTTCAAGATCGGCAAGCTCGGCACCATTGCCGGCTCCATGGTTCTTGAGGGCGAAATCCGATCGAATTCCAATATTCGACTGTTGCGTGACGGGAAAGTCATTTATCAGGGCAAAATTAATTCGCTTCGCCGCCATAAGGATGCGTCAGATAAAGTTCTCAGTGGTTTGGAGTGCGGCATCGGACTGGAGCGTTTCGGCGATATTAAAAAAGGCGACATTATCGAGGCGTATGCTTTGGAAGAAATGGAACGCACCCTCGAGTAGACATTCCGTTTCGAAGTGCTGGTTTTATGATGCGCCCATGGTTCGATTCATTCGTCTCATGGGCGTTTTTTATGATACGACACAACGCAGACAGGAGAAGGACATGAAGCGTTCTTTTATGCGATGGACCCTGGCCATCATTCTGACCGTGACCGTTTCCGGCGCTGGCGCCATGGAGCCGGTGGATAAAAATCTGATTTCTGAAGGGCGAGCGCTGCTGAATTATCTGGAGTCCATTTACGGCGATCAAACACTCAGTGGGATTTCAGGCGTTCAGAACGCGGAGGCGGTTTTCAAGGAAACAGGAAAAAAGCCGGCCATTGTGGCGTTGGATCTCTCGGGATGGAACTCGCCTACCTGGGGCGAAACCTATACGCCCGTGGTCGAGCGGATGGTCGAAACCGCCATTGCGCAATGGCGACAGGGCGCCATCGTGGCCGTGCAATTTCACTGGAAGCATCCGGGCAAGCCGGACGGCACGGCCTGGGTCGGGAAGCATGGGAACAATCCCCCCAGCGGTCCCTTTGACCTGGCTGCGGCCTGCAAGCCGGGGACGGAGCCCCATCGGCAATTCATGGAGGACCTGGCGCGTCATGCGGATTATCTGGAAAAACTCGCTGATGCCCGCGTGCCGATCCTGTGGCGGCCATTTCATGAAATTGACGGAGGCTGGTTTTGGTGGACCGATAAGGACCAGCCTGAAAACACGGCCGAGTTGTGGCGACAGATGTTTAACTATCTGGTAAAGGAGCGGAAGATCCACAACCTCATCTGGGTTTACAGCGCAGGACTGAAACCAGCCGCGCCGGGCAAAGATGTGACGCAGATTGCGTATCGTCAGCGTTTTTATCCCGGCGCCGAGTATGTGGATATATCGGGAATTGATATTTATCCGAATGACTATTATGGATGGGCCGAGGCGCAGGACGACGCTTATCAAAAGGCCTTTGATATTATGCAGCAGGTCTCACCGGGGAAAATGCTGGCTCTGGCCGAATGCGGAGCCATTCCCAATCCCGATATTATGGAAACGACGGGTCCGCGCTGGCTGTATGTTCTGCCCTGGTGGGGACCCGGAGATCGCAATCCGGCAGAGTGGGTGCGCAAAACCTATACCCACAAAGGGATCCTTACCCGTGACGAAGTGACGATGGAACGCACGGGGCCGCCTCAGGCGCCGTGATCCTGTTTTGTGGGGTGTTTTTTTTGCATTAAAGCCCCGGAGCGGTTCCTGGGCCTCTGGGTTGGAATGTGGCCCGCTTGGCCTGATTCCAGGCGCGCGCCGCTTCCTGGGCCGATTTCATGAAGACTTCCTGACAGCGAATGGGCAAGGCGCCCGGTTCGATGTCGCGTTTGGAATAGGAGCCATCGGAATTCAGAACCCAGGCTTTCTGATTATCGCTCAGAGCGGTTTTCAGGATGTGAATCACCCGTTCCTTGGGGGCTTCCTGAACGATGGGGAACATGATTTCCACGCGCCGGTCCAGATTGCGGGGCATCCAGTCGGCGCTGGCCAGGTAGATTTCTTCCTGGCCGCTATTCTGGAAATAGAAGATGCGGCTGTGTTCGAGGAAGCGGTCCACCACGCTGATGACTTCAATGTTTTCACTGATGCCTTTGAGACCGGGGCGCAGACAACAAATCCCTCGCACGCAGAGTTTGATTTTTACGCCCGCCTGAGACGCCTTGTACAGGTTGCGGCAGATTTCCGGGTCCAATAAACTGTTCATTTTCGCCAGGATGAGGCCCGGCGTCTCGGGTGTGGAACAGGAGATTTCGCGGTCAATCATTTCTTCCAACTGCCGGCGCAGGTGAGTCGGCGCAATGGCCAGCCGTCGCCATTCGCGCGGTTCACTGTAACCAGAGACGGCGTTGAAGAAATTGGAGCCATCGCTGCCGAAGTCTTCATCACTGGTGATCAGGCCGATATCCTCATAGAGCGCCGCTGTTTTTTCATTATAGTTGCCCGTGGCCAAGTGCAGGTATCGGCGCACGCCGTCGGCTTCCCGGCGCACAACCATCAGGGCCTTGGAATGTGTTTTGAGTCGGAGGATGCCGTAAATCACCTGCGCGCCGGCTTCGACGAGACGATTGGCCCACTGGATATTCTGCTCTTCGTCAAACCGGGCTTTGACCTCCACCATGACGGTGACCTGTTTGCCATTGAGAGCCGCCCGTTCGAGAGCGTCGATGATCGGCGAGTTTGAGCTTGTTCGGTACAGTGTTTGTTTGATGGCGATGGTCTGCGGATCTTCGGCTGCTTCGCTGACCATTTGGATCACGGGCTGAAAGGCTTCGTAGGGGTGATGGATAATGACGTCTTCGCGGCGCACGATGTCCCAGATTGGCTCATCCGTGTCCATGACGGGCGACGGTTGCGGCTGGTAGGGCGGGTATCGCAAATCCGAAAAGTCCATTTGCGCAGCCAGTCCCATGAAGGGCTTGAGGTCCAGGGGGCCGTCGATACGATATAAGTCGCTTCGCTGATTGATTTCCAGGGCTTCCACCAGCCGCTTTGTCATGATCCGGCCGGCATGGGCATCGATTTCCAACCGCAAGGGCGCGGCGTGAAGGCGACCCCGCAGGACGTCCTGCATGGCGTCGAGCAAATCGCCGCCTTCTTCTTCCTGGAGTGGCAGATTCGCGTTGCGGGTGATTCGGAACAACGTCGTCTCCAGCACTTCATAACCGGGAAAAAAAGCGTTCACCCGGTCCTGAACCAGATCTTCCAGCAACACATATCGGTATCCGCTTTCGGCGAGAACCTGAATAAACCGCTGCATGGATCGGGGCAAAGCGATCAAGCCCAACACTTCGGGATGGGTGGACGGCTTGTTCCCTTTTCCATGGCTGCTTTCGTGTTTCTTCAGCCGCACGGCCAGATAATTTGTCAGGCCGGACAGGGTTTGGAATACGTCCTCACTGGCGGCAATGGGGGTCAGGATCGGAAAGATTTCTTCATCGAAGTACCATCGCAGGGCGTCGTATTCCTTGGCAGACAGTGATTGGGGAGCCATGCGGATAATGCCCTTGGCTTCCAGGGCGGGCATCAATTCTTCGCGCAAGCAGGCGTATTGGGCCCGGACCATTTCATGGGCCCGTTTGGAGATTTCCCGGATCTGCTGGCGGGGCGTCATGCCCGCCGGGCATTTCCGTCGCTCCCCCCGCTTGGCCAGTTGTGTCAGACCGCCGACACGAACCATGAAGAATTCATCCAGGTTCGAGCTGACGATGGCCAGAAACTTCAGGCGCTCGAGCAACGGTGTCTTGTCGGACAGGCCTTCATGTAACACGCGTGTGTTAAACTCCAGCCAACTCATTTCGCGGTTAATCAGGTTTTCGGGAGCGTTCAGTTTCTTCATCATACCTTTGTCTTTTCACGTTTTTGAATGGGAAGGCCGTGTCGGTCAAAGCGCCGAATTCATTCGATCAGTTTTGCAGGACGATTTTGCGTCCAAACACTTCTTCAAACAAAACCCCTTTGGTTCGCATGGCCAGTCGCTCCAGCGTCAGATCCTCACGGGTTCCCAGAATCAGGTAAATTTCGTTTCGCCGCAAATCCACATTAATCTTTTTGACCTTGCGGGAATGACTGCGATCCAGGGCGTCGGCCACTCGGAGGATGGCGGCCAGTTTTGAAATCGTGGCTCGGTCGGTTCGTGACATTGTGGTGAAACCCAAGTGGGTGGGCTTGGGTAAGGCCCGGCGGTGGTAACGCGCCACAATGCTGACGATCTGTTTGTCCTGGGGACGGAGCCCGAAAATATCGGAGGCTTGAATAATGTACTCGCTGTGCTTGTGATGGGAACGATTGGAAATGTAGTTGCCCACATCATGGAGCAATGCCGCCACCTTGAGCAACCGTCGCTCCCGGCGTCCCAGCATGTGTGTACTACCCAGAAGGTCGAACAGTTGACAGGACAGATCGGCGACATGTTGGGCGTGGTCTTCATCATAGTCATAATGCAGGCCGAGAAATCCCGCAGACGAAAAGATTTGCTCCTCCATCTCGTCCAGGCCACGTCCCGTTTCTTCGGTCACGAAGTCCAGAATCATTCCGTCACGCATGCTCACATTGGGCACGTAAACGGTTTGGGCTTTTGTCCGTCGCAAGACCTCAGCATAGGTCAGCAGGGCGGGGACCAGGGCTTCACTGTCCTGATAGGACAGGATATACTTGTGGACGATCTGATCGACTCGCAACCGGGCGATGGCTTTGGCGAACTTGACAAAATCTTTTCGGCTGAAAGTACGAACCAGCGTATCCGTCTCCGCCTCCGGCGCCAGTTGATTGGCCACAAAACGCATGTCCCCTCCCACACAGATAACCGTTTCCACCTCGTCCAGGGGAGAGGATTGCTGAATGACGGAGATGGCGGGTCCGATGTAGCGGTTGATCAGTTCGACTAACTCACTTTGCGAGCGATGGGCGGCGCGCAGAGCGCTGTGGAGTCGGGTGGTCCCCAGGGGGTAGGAGCCGGAAAAGACCACGTGGTCGCGTTCATACATTGAAATCTCGGCCGTGCCGCCGCCGAGTTCCATAATCAGTGATGTTCCCTTGCTTGTGAGGTTTTGTTTGCGGAAGGCTTCGCGGACGGCGGCGTACAACAGTCGATCGGCCTCGGACCCGGCAATCACTTCCACCGCCAGGCCCGTGCCCATGTAGATGCGTTCCAGGAACATGTCCTGGTTGGCGGCTTCGCGTACCGCTGTGGTTGTCACGGCCCGGAGTTTGTCAATGTTGTAGGGGGCCATGATCGTTTGGAAGCCCCTCAGGATTTCGATGGCCAGGTTTGTGGTTTCTGCCGTGATGTGTCCCGTTGAAAAGGATTCACGCCCCAGCGGGGCCGAACGCTGTAGATCCTCCAGCCGGTGGATAGCGCCGTCGGCGTCGATCTGGGCAATTACCAGTCGGATGGCATTTGAGCCGATGTCGATGGCCGCCACGTTTCGGATGGCGACCGTTTCTCCCTTTTGATTCTGCATAAACCTGTTTATCCGATCCTATTGCGCGTCGGCTGCGATGGCCGCCCCGCCAATTGATACGGCGTAGTCGCCCAACTCCGCCATGGCCAGTGTCACCGCCCGTCCCAGTTCCGGCACACACTGGGTGTCCATGGCCCGTTGACATTCTTCCATGTAGATGTCACGGTTTTCTTCGGCCAGACCGCCGCCCAGAATCACCATGCTCGGCGAAAGGGTGGCGATCAGGATACTGGCGAGCAGGCCGATCTTATAGGCGGCTTCGCGGACGATTTCTTCAATGACCGTGTCGCCTTCGGCTATCGATTGGGCCAGCGCCTTGCTTTTGATTTTCGACAGATCCGTGCCGGCAATTTTGGCCATCGCCGGCGCCTTGCCGCGAAAGACGGCTTCTGCCGCCCGCCCGGAAATAGCCACCCGTCCGGCATAGGCCTCATAACACCCCCGCAGGCCACACCCGCATTGGGGGCCGGAGGGATCACAAACGATATGACCGATCTCTCCAGCGCCGTCCGTGATACCGTGATGGCGTTTGCCGTTGATGATGATGCCTCCGCCGATCCCTGTGCCTGGAAAAATGCCGATAATATCTCGATGTCCTTTGCCGGCGCCACAGCGATATTCGCCATAGGTTCCCGTGTTGACATCGTTATCAATAACGACGGGCACGTTGAATTTTTCTTCAAAGCGCGCTTTGATGGGCACATCGGTCCAGCCCACATTGGGCAGACGCACAATGCGTCCACCCGTCAGATCCAGAACGCCCGGCAAGCCGAATCCGATGCCCAGCAAATCCTTCCGATCGATCTTAGCGGTCTTCAAAGCCTCTTCGATCACTTCTTCCATCCGGTCCATTCCCGCATCGGCGCCGGACTCCGGTTTCGTCTTTCGCTTGGCTTTGGCCACCACCTTGAAATCGGTGTCCACAACGGAGGCTAGCATTTTAGTCCCGCCCAAGTCAAATCCGATATAGTATCCCTTGTCTTTTCCCATAAACTTATCTCCGTTCGCGGAAAAGAAATTTTCATTGTCTGTAAAAGATCATTCTCACGCATCCTGTTTACCGATGCAAGGCAGACTTGGGCGATGTCTGTGTGGAATGGGGGGGGCTGATGAGACGCCAAGGGGGCGAATGAACCGGAGGGGGCCTCGTTAACGGATTGACCGATCATGGGGGGGAGGGGTACTTTGACAGGCCGTTTTTATTGCGAAAATTTGAGAAGGAATACGCGCCACAATATGAGTGAAGAACTGTCCACCCGTTTTGATCCAAAAACCGTTGAGGATAAATGGTACCAATACTCCCTTGACCAACGCCATTTCGAACCCCATGGCGATGGGGAGTCCTTTTGTATCGTCATCCCGCCGCCGAATGTGACCGGTATCCTGCACATGGGCCATGCGTTCAATAATACCTTGCAGGACATCCTGACGCGCCGGGCGCGGATGCAGGGCAAGCGGACCTTGTGGCTGCCGGGGACGGACCATGCCGGCATCGCGACCCAGAACAAGGTTGAGGAGGCCCTGCGCAAGGAAGGGCTGGATCGCAAGGAAATGGGGCGCGAAAAGTTCCTGGAGCGGGTGTGGGACTGGAAAGAACACCACGGCGGCGTCATCATCAACCAGCTCAAGAAACTCGGCGCCTCGTGCGATTGGACGCGCGAACGGTTCACGCTGGATCCGGGCCTGTCCCATGCCGTGCGGACGGTGTTCAAAAAACTGTATGACGAAGGCTTGATCTATCGCGCCCACTACCTGGTCAACTGGTGTCCCCAACTCCAGACAGCCCTTTCGGATGACGAGGTCGAGTATAAGGAAGTCAACGGGAAACTGTGGCATTTCAAGTATCCGATTAAGGATTCGGATGAATGCGTCCAGGTGGCGACCACGCGGCCGGAAACCATGTTGGGCGACACTGCCGTCGCCGTGAATCCCGATGACGAGCGCTATAAGCATCTGATTGGCAAGACGGTCGTGTTGCCGCTCATGAATCGCGAAATCCCCATCATTGCCGATTCCTATGTGGATCCGGCTTTCGGCACCGGCATGGTCAAAGTTACGCCCGCCCACGACCCGAACGACTTCGAGATGGGCCGACGCCACAATCTGGAATTCATCAATATCCTGACCACGGACGGGCATCTGAACGATAACGTGGGCGACTACAAGGGATTGGATCGCTGGTCCTGCCGAAAGAAGGTCGTGGCCGATCTCGACGCCCTGGGATGGCTGGTCAAGATCGAGGATCATCTCAATCAGGTGGGCCATTGCTATCGGACGGGCGATGTGGTGGAGCCTTATATGTCACGGCAGTGGTTCGTGAAGATGCGTCCCCTGGCCGAGCCGGCCTTGGCGGCGGTGCGCAACGGCGACATCCGCATCACCCCGAAAAACTGGGAGAACACGTACTTCCACTGGCTGGAAAACGTTCGCGACTGGTGCATCTCCCGTCAACTGTGGTGGGGCCATCGCATCCCGGTGTGGTATTGTGAGGACTGTGACGCTGAAAATGTTCCTGCCGACGGCGAACCGACAACCTGCGAGAAATGCGGATCGACGCATCTCCGTCAGGACCCGGATGTGTTGGATACCTGGTTCTCGTCGGCTTTGTGGCCGTTCTCCACGCTGGGATGGCCCGAGGAGACGCAGGATATGAAGGATTTCTATCCGACCAGCGTTTTATCCACGGCTCATGAGATTCTGTTCTTCTGGGTGGCGCGGATGATCATGATGGGATTGAAGTTCCAAAACGCTGTTCCGTTCCGGGATGTCTATATCCATTCCATGATTTTTGACGAGAAGACACGCAAGAAAATGTCCAAGTCGTTGGGCAATATCATTGACCCGCTGGAGATGATTGATCAATACGGCGCCGACGCGGTCCGGTTCACCTGCGCGGCCATCGTGGTCAACAACCCGGTCATGTATCTGTCCGAGAAGCGCTTTGAGGGCTATCGGAACTTCACGAACAAGGTCTATAACGCCTCACGCTTTGTGCTCATGAACACGAACGATCTGACGCCCGATCAGCTGGCGGCAGGTTTGGATGTCGCGGCGCTGGAAACCGAGGATCGCTGGATTCTGAGTGAATTGCAGCGGACCATTGATCGGGTGAATGAAGCCTATGATGCGCTGGCGTTCGATCAGATCGCCCATCATATTTATCAGTTCCTGTGGAGTTATTATTGTGACTGGTACCTCGAACTGGTCAAGCCGCGTCTGTACGGCGACCAGGAAGATGAGGTGGCCCGCGCTTCGCGAACTAACGCGCAACGGACGCTGGTCGTGGTTCTGGATCATATTCTGCGCCTGTCTCAGCCGCTGATGCCATTTATCTCTGAAGAACTGTGGCAGCATCTGCGCGGGCGCTATGGCGCTGTTTCGGCAAAGGCGGACGGAGTGGGGGATCGTCCCACAGCGGCGACCTTGCGCGCCCTGGGCTTCGATTCCGTCGTCATCGCCCCCTGGATGGATCAGGGCGATTGCGACTGGATCGCCGCCGCGCAGGAACAGGACGCCGCGTCGGTTCAGGAAGTGATCGAATGCTTGCGGACGGTGCGCGGGGAACTGGATATT
This sequence comes from Candidatus Sumerlaeota bacterium, assembly GCA_017161665.1. Lineage (GTDB taxonomy): Bacteria > Sumerlaeota > Sumerlaeia > JADFCT01 > JADFCT01 > JADFCT01. Next base: position 10,284 of record JADFCT010000018.1, on the reverse strand, counting down.
CCCCCCAAGGAATCGGCCGCAGTCTATCTCAATGGGCCGGTCGAGCCGCTGCGCCGTCTGGAGGCGCACGGCCGCTGGTTCCAGGCCCTGGTTCCAATCAGCGCCCTGGTTTTCGGGGAAAACGCGCCGGAGGGCGCCTTCTGTTCGACGGGCGTAGTGGATGAGGTTTCGGTGTCCGTCGTCGTGCCGGCTTCGCTTCTGGAAGCGGAGCGCAAGCGGGTCGAAAAAGAAATTCAGCGACTGGAAGGCGAAACCGTTCGCCTGAGCAGCAAACTCGGCAATGAAAGTTTCATCGGTCGCGCCCCGGAAGCCGTGGTTCAAAAGGAGCGGGACAAACTGACGCGGGCGGAAACGGAACTGGCTCAGTTGCGCGCGAAAATGGCCCGACTATGACAGGGGCGGGCTGCGGGGGGGGGCGGTTATGGCGTCTCAATACAAATGATTCAGAACGCTGGCGCGCCGAGGATGGCGCGTTATTATGGAAACGGACAACGTGATGGAAACGACTCAAACTCAACCAACGCTGTTGTATGACAAAGTGCCTTTGGTCAAGGGGCTTCTGCTGATGCTCTTGTCCTGGCTGATTCCCGGCGCGGGATTTTTCGCCATTGGCCATCGCATACGGGGCATCGCGATCTTTGCGCTGATCCAGGCGCCTTTCCTGGTGGGTGTCCTCCTGCTTCCCGGTTCCGTCCTGCCGCCGGTTTGGAGTCCCGGTGATCATGGCGCCAACATTGTCAACGGACTGACCTTTGTCACCCAACTCGGCAATGGGCTGCTTTCGGGGATCTGGCTGCTGGGATCGGGCGTGGATCAATGGCTCGCGGCGGGAGCGTCTTCGGAATTCTTGTCGAAGATGGCTGATTTATTTAAAGGTGATATGCCCCATGCGCTTTACGAACTGGCCTCTTTCTATCTGCTGGTTTCGGGCGGATTGAATTATTTCTGTGTCTGTAACTTCTATGATCGTCATATCAATCCCCATTCCGGTCCGCATCCGCATCCGCATCCCATTTCGTCGCCGGAAAAGGCGGAACCGACCGCCTGATTCGGGCCAGGATCTTCTCATGACACCTCACGGCTCCTCCTCATACGAATCCGACCCGACGGCGCGTCTCGGGGGGGGGCGATTTGCGGTTGCTTGTTGGACGGCTTTGGGATTGTGGACGCTTCGGTGGCTTTGGGAATATGTCCGGATTGAAATCCCCCGACAGTACGCGATTCCCGTTCACAACCGGGCGGACCTGCTTTCCCGAGGGTGGCAGGGATTCCCGTGGGCGCCCGTGGGCGCTACGGTGATATTAATCCTCTTTGCAGGGGGATGCGCGCAGATTGGGGGTTGGGTGACCGGGCGACTGGCTTTGACGCCTCTGGCTGATCCGCAGTCACCGGCCCGTCGGCGGTTGACCTTGGAGGAATGGACGCTGGCTTTCACGATTGGCTGTTTGCTGACGGGGCTGGCTGTTTTATTTTTTGGACTCATCGGCGGGGGGTTCCCCTGGACTTTTTTTGCCGCGTTCGTGGCGGGGGCCTGGCCCTTCTGGGTGATTGGCGGCTTTGGCCTGTTCATGGCCATGCGGTCGCTTGTGCGGGGGCGCCTCCGCGGACGCTTGATTGACCGCCCCGCGATCCCGACCAATCGCACCGCGTCGTTCCTGTTTGTGTTGGTCGTCGTGTACTTGTGCTTCGGTTTTCTGTACAGTCTGACACCGCCGATCCAGAGCGACGGCCTGCGCTATCATCTGGCCGTTCCTCAGGAGTATCTGAAGGCTGGCCGCATCGCGTACCTTCCCTATCAGGCCTTTTCTAATTTTCCGTTTTTGATTGAATTGCTTTTTCTGCCTCCCATGGCGCTGGGGAGTGATCTGGCGGCCAAGGGTGTTCACTGGTTGCTGATGGTGACCTCGGCGTCGTGGATTTATTTGTTGGCGGCCCGATTGGTTTATGGCGCGGATTTCGAAACGACCTCCCGTCCCGGGGCTTCCAACTGGGCCCGGCTGGCGGCGGTGATGTTCTGCGTCACGCCGGTGGTTTTTATCGTGGGGTGCTGGGAGTTTATTGATCTGGGCGTCTCGGCGTTTTTTTTCGGATACGTCTATTCTGTGGCGCAGTGGACCCGGCAGCGGGCGCGTTCCTGGCTGGTTGCCGCCGCTCTGTTGGGGGCCGGTTGCCTGGGCAGTAAATATACGATGGTCCCCCTGGTGGGGCTGGGTGTTTTGTGGGTGGGCGGCGTGTCTCTGGTTCGGACAGTCTTCGAGCCGGCCCGACCGTTGCGGGTCGCAGGCCGTCGGATGCTGTTGCTGATTCTGCTCCTCGTCGGATTGGCGGGGCCGTGGTTCTTAAAGAACTGGGTGATGACGGGCAATCCGGTTTACCCCATGGCCTGGGGGCTGTTTGGCGGGGGCGAATGGAGCGAGGCCAATGCCGAGTTTTATATGGATTCGGCGCTGAGCAAGGGGTTCGGAAAGGTTATTCGTGACGATCCGGCCTCCATTCCTCACACTTTGGCGACGTTGCCCTATGCCGTCACCTTCCATTGGCGATCGGTGGGACGACAAGGTCCCCCCCCGGATCGGCCGCGAACGCTGGGCTACGGGGGATTCGAGGATCAGAATATCGGGCCGGCCTACTTGCTCCTGTTGCCGGTGACGCTGATATGGGTCGCTGTCGCTTTTTTCCGCTGGAGGCGCGATCCGGTACGAGCGTGGCTGGCGCTGATGCTGCTGGCATACGGGGGGCTTTGGTTTGGCGCTTATCAGAGCAACCGATTCCTGATTCCGCTTCTTGGCCTTGTCTGTGTGGTGGCGGTGGACGCGGGGGATTGGCTGACGCGCCGGTCGCGCCAACGGTCGCGCGTCGGGGATATGTGGTCTGCCGCATACTGGTTTCGACCGGCGCACTGGATCGTTTTGTCAGCCTCGGCAGGCATTGGGATCAATATGGCTTGGACTGTTTGGTGGATCGTCCTGTATGCGGGGTATCCGTCGCCCGTCCCCATGGCTCTGGGGTTCACGGATCGTGAGTCCTATATCGCCGAGGAACTGGAGCATTATCCCGCCCTTTCGCGCCTCCATACGGTCATGGCGCCGGGAACGGCGGCTCTGTTTCTGGGCGAGCATCGCGGGTATTATTGTGAGGCCCCGTACCGGATCGCGGACTGGTTCGATACACCGCGCGTGTTGGGGCTGATTCGGGAAACGCCCGACAATGACGCCCTCCTGGACCGATTGCTGCGCGAGGAGGTTCGATATGTGTATGTCCATATTCGTCACCTGTTGCAGTTTGTTCATTTGCGGGACATTGAGCCGCTCGCCGGGTTGCATCCCCAATATGGACTGAAAGCGGTGGGCGCGGCGATTGGTTATCCCGAACTCGAAACCTTTATGACGGGCAGTGGTTTGTTGCAGGAACTCAACAATCCGGACGCGCAATTGAGCGCCCGGCGGAACTATTACGATCGCTTTACCGAGTCGGAATGGGAGCGCTTTCGCGCCTTGCTTTTGCCGCATCCGCGTCTGAGGCGCCTGTCTAACGAGGCGCTGAATCCGGGGAGTGGCAGTTATCTGGCGGAAATTCTTCCATGATCCTTTCGCCGGGGGTGACGACGCCGAGGGGGAGGCGCCCATTTTCTGCGCTTCCGGCATCGAAAAGGCTTGATCTTAGCGGTTTGAGCATATAAAAATCTTTCTCTTTTGCACAACAGTTGCAATAGCAGTCCATAAACGACGCATAGGCGTTTTCAGGAAAGGGATGCTTCATGGGCAAGATAACTCGCGAAGAGATTCGCCGGGATCTTGAAGAAGATATCGTCATCAACTATTTGAGGGACATGCAGTCTTGGTATGTCCGGAATAAAACCCTTCTCTGGGGGGGGATCGGTCTGTTTGCCGTCGCGTGGCTGGTTTATACCATTGGTGGAAGCATCAGCCAGTCGCGATTGAGTCAGGCCAACGACGCCATCACTTTTGCCCGCATCAATTTTACCCAGGGTGTGTTGCGGGAAGGGCCGGAGCAGGAACAGTTTTTCCAGGAAAGTGATCAGCGGTTGCGCAATATCGTCGCCCAGTATCGAGGCAAGCCGCTGGGGCGCCGGGCCCATACGCTTTTGATCAATCACCTTTTTGTGCGCAATCTCTTTGGCGAGGCCCGACAGGAACTCGACGCGTATGCGAGCGTTTATACAGACGCTGAGGAGCAGGCTTGGGTCGCCTATGCCACGGCGTATCTTTACATGAACGAGTCCTTTGCCAGCAAGGATCCCGCCCTTTTGGAAGATGCGATGAGTCATTTCGAAAAGGCTGAGAAATTGGCCGGCTCAGACAGCTATCTGCGTTTTGCCGCCATGCAGGGCCGTGCTGAACTCCTGGGACGGGATCCGGCCACGCGCTCCCAGGCCGTCGAATTGCTGGAGACGCTGATCAAGGAACGGACCCCCCTGGCGGAACAGGCGAACGCCACCCAGACGGCCAGTGAGGGACTCCCCGAGGAAAACGAGTACTTTGAAATTCTGAACCTGGACGGAAACGAGATCATCGATCTGGCCAAAGAGGAAATCAAACGTCTCAAGGCCTTGAACTGAACGGACCGGGGCGGGCACACACATTGCCACGGATTCACGCGGCTTGACACGGACGAAGGGCTCTGGAATGATCGTCTGTGTGGTTGACGGTGAATCCGTGGTTTCCATTTTTGGACGAGATTTTGAAAGCGGCGACGCGTCATGTTTACCGGCCTGATACAGGAACTGGGAAGGATCCGCCGGGTGGATCGCGGCGCGGATTCGGCGCGGCTGATGATTTCCGCGCCGGTCTTGGCGGGGGATTTGATTGAAGGCGAGAGTGTGGCCGTGGACGGATGTTGTCTGACGGTCGAACGACACGACGGGGATACGTTTACGGCCTTCGCCTCGTCGGAAACGCTGGCCAAGACGACCCTCCAACAGGCGGTCGCCGGTCAAAAAGTCAATCTGGAACGCGCGTTGGCTGTGGGAGACCGGCTTGGCGGACACATTGTGGCCGGTCATGTGGACGACCGGGCAACGGTGGCTTCAATACGGCTTCATCCGGATGGGTCGGCCCTTTGCGCCTATCGACTTCCCGAAACATTGTTGGATCAGGTGATTCCCAAAGGCTCCATCGCCATTGACGGGGTGAGCCTGACGATCGCTTCTCTTTCCGACGATCGCATTGAGATTGCCGTAATCCCCGAGACGTGGACGCGGACGAATCTGAATCAAAAGAAAGTGGGCGCCCACGTTAATATTGAAACGGATCTGATCGGGAAATATGTAATCCGCCAAATGCGGGCCATGGGAACGAGCGCGCCGGCGGTGGCGGAGGGCGGGCTGACACTGGGCAAACTCTTTGAAGCCGGTTTCTAGGCGGGCCCGGAACAATTGAATCTCGTACACACCACGACAAAAAGAAGGACACGGCAGTGACACATACAGCGAATCCATCGGGAGCGCGCCATCCGAGGCTGATCTCCGTCGAACAGGCCATTGAGGCCTTCCGTCGAGGGGAAATGCTGATCATGGTTGATGACGCGGATCGGGAAAACGAGGGGGACTTTATCCTTCCCGCTTCCGCGGTCACACCGGAGGCCGTCAACTTCATGGCCAGACATGGTCGGGGGCTGATCTGTCTGCCATCGGTTCGTCAACGACTGGACGAACTTGAATTGGAACTGATGGTCGAGCATAATACGGCCGTGCATGGCACGAACTTTACGGTCTCGATTGACGCTATTCACAATACGACGACGGGCATTTCCGCGGCGGATCGGTGCGAGACGATCCGGGCGTTTGTCAATCCCGCCACCCAACCTTCGGATCTGGGGCGTCCTGGCCATATTTTTCCTCTCATGGCTTATGAGGGGGGCGTCTTGCGCCGGCCGGGCCATACCGAAGGGGTGGTGGACCTGTGTATGTTGGCCGGCAAGGAGCCGGCGGGGATTCTGTGTGAAATCCTCAATGAAGACGGTACCATGTCGCGATTGCCGGAGTTGCTTGAAATCGCGGAAAAGTATAACATGGGGATCGTCACGATCCGATCTCTGATCGAATACCGGATGCGCACGGAACGGCTGGTCAAGAGGGTCGTCACCAGTCGCCTGCCGAACCCGTATGGCGTCTGGGATTTGCATCTGTATGAGTTTGAGATGGGGGATGAAAGTCACATCGCTCTGGTGATGGGCGATCTTTCGTCCGTGGAGGCGCCCCTCGTTCGCGTCCATTCCCAGTGCTTCACCGGCGATACCTTGAAGTCCATGCGGTGTGAATGTGGGCATCAATTGGAATCGGCCATGGGCCGGATCGGGGAGGAAGGGGTTGGCGTTTTGTTGTACATGCATCATGAGGGACGGGGGATCGGGTTGAAGGCGAAACTGATGGCTTATGTGCTGCAAGACGCGGGACGCGACACGGTCGAGGCGAATCTGGAACTCGGATATGGCGCCGACGAACGGGACTACGGCGTGGGGGCGCAGATCCTGGCGGATCTGGGATTGACGAAAATCCGCATCATGACCAACAACCCCCGGAAAATGTTCGGCCTGGAAGGCTATGGCCTCCATGTCGTCGAGCGTGTGCCCGTCGAAGTGGGTATCTGTGAGGAAAACATCAACTATCTGCGGACGAAACGCGACAAAATGGGACATCTTCTGGGTAACCTCGAATGCGATTGCCGGACCGAGTGTCCGTGCAAGGATGACCAGTAATCTGAAGGAGACGCAGGCGTCATGGTAAAAAAAATCGAAGGCAATTTCGACGGTAAAGGCCTGAAATTCGCCATTGTGGCCGGCCGATTCAATGAGTTGATTACGGGCAAACTGCTCGAAGGCTCTATGGATGGATTGCTCCGCCATGGCGTCCATGAAAAGGATGTAACGGTTTATTGGGTACCGGGCAGTTATGAAATGCCGGTGACGGTGGCGCGACTGGCCCGGAACAACGCGTCCGTTGACGCCATTATCTGCCTGGGCGCTGTCATTCGTGGCGCGACGGATCACTATCATTTTGTGGCCAATGAAATGGCCAAAGGCATTGCCCAGATTTCGCTGGAGACGGGGTTGCCCATTATTTTCGGCGTGCTGACCACCGACACCATCGAGCAGGCCGTGGAACGAGCCGGGACCAAGATGGGCAACAAGGGCTTTGACTGCGCCTGCGCAGCGATTGAAATGGCCAACCTCTTCAAACAGATTTGAGACGCCTCAAGGCGACTGTCTTGCTGTGACAACGGCCCACTGACCATTGGGGAATGGTCAGTGGGCCGTTTGTCTTTCCGCAAGGGATTCCAGTCGGATGACGCTTCGGATCAGATGCCTTCAGCGCTCCGCCGCATGAGGTCCGCCTGATCGCAGCGTCGTTTGGGCGTATAGCCCTTCAGCGGAATGATCTGTTCGTGGACGGCGTCGATGAGATCGGACGGGTAGGGGAAGAAGGCGTCTTCGACTTCGTCGGCCGGCGTGATCCAGTTGCGCGCGCCCACTGTCACGGGTGGGGCATCGAGTTCGTCGAAGGCGAATTGGGTGATCTTCGAGGCCATGGTGTGAATGAACGAGGCCCGTTCACAGGCGTCCGAGGCGATGAGGATCTTTCGGGTTTTCCGGATCGACGCGATGACTTTTTCATAATTGAAGGGAACGATGGATCGGGCGTCGATGATCTCGCAGGACAGTCCGTATTGGGATTCCAGCGTCGCCGCCGCCTCCAGGGCCCGATATAGGGTGGCGCCGATGGTCAGGATGGTGAGGTCCGTTCCCTCTTTGCGGATGGCAGGCTCGCCGAAGGGGACCGTGTAAAAGCCCTCGGGGACGCCGCCGGCTTCGAAGATTTCCGTCTGGTCATAGATGCGCTGGCTTTCGAAGAAAATCACCGGGTCTGTGCCGATCAGGGCTGAATTCATCAGGCCTTTGGCGTCGTAGGGCGTGGCGGGGAAGGCGACCTTCAGGCCGGGGATGTGGGCCACGATGCTGGTCCAGTCCTGACTGTGTTGGGCGCCGTATTTGCTGCCGACGGACACGCGAATTGTCACGGGCAGTTTGAGCAGCCCGCCGGACATGGATTGCCACTTGGATAGCTGGTTAAAAATCTCGTCGCCCGCTCGGCCCAGGAAATCACAGTACATCAGTTCGGCGATCACGCGTCCGCCTTCCAGGCCATAGCCGACGGCTGTGCCGACGATGGCGCCTTCGGCAATCGGACTGTTGAAGAGGCGATGATAGGGGAGCGCTTCGGTCAGGCCGCGATACACGGCGAAGGCGCCACCCCAATCCCGGTTTTCCTCACCATAGGCCACCAGTGTGGGATCCCGATAAAAGCCATCCAGGATCGACTCGAAGATGCCGTCGCGAATACCAATGCAGCGGCTTTTGGGCAGGGCGTTCCCGTTTTCGTCCAATCCTGACCGACTTCTCTTCGCCAGGGCCTGGACGCGCGGATTCTCTTCCTTCGTCATCAGAACCTCCGGCTCGCGATCCGGTTCCATGGATTCGATGATCGCGTTTGAGAACATGGTCTGTTCCAGCAGGCCGTTTTCCATCATCAGGTCGGCGCGCGGGGAGATGTCGAGGTCAACGGCCTTCTGGCAGGCTTTGAAGATTGTGTCTTCGGCTTCCGCATTGATCCGGTCAATGTCCGCCTGAGAGCAGATGCCGGCCTGGACGAGATTCTGCGCATAGTTTGTCAGGGGATCGACTTCCTGCCAGGCGGCGACTTCGTCCTTGGTACGGTAGCTGCTGGCGTCGGACGGTGAATGGCCGCTGAAGCGATAGGTCATCACGTCGAGCAGAACGGGTCCATCGCCACGGGCGATGATTTCCTTCTTCCGGGCGATGGCGTCCACGACGGCCAGAGGGTTATAGCCATCGACCCGCTCCGCGTGCATTTGCTCGGGATTGAGCCCGGCGCCCAGTCGGGCCAGGATATTGAAGCCCATGGTTTCGCCGTCCGTCTGGCCGCCCATGCCATAGAAGTTATTCATGAAATTCAGAATCAGGGGCAGGCCGCCGCGATGGCCTTCGTCCCAGAGTTTCTTGTACTGATCCATGGTGGCGAAGCACAACCCCTCCCAGACGGGACCGCAGGCGCTGGAAGCGTCGCCGATATTGCCGATGACAATGCCGGGCTTTTGGTTGACTTTTTTATAGAGCGCGGCGCCCACGGAGATGTCGCCCGAGCCGCCGACGATGGCGTTGTTGGGATACACGCCAAAGGGCGGGAAAAAGGCGTGCATGGAGCCGCCCATGCCCTTGTTGATGCCCGCTTCGCGACCGAAAATTTCGGCCAGAGCGCCATAAACAATATAGTCGATGGCCAGATCTTTGACCGAGCCGTTGGCGCCTTTTTCGACAATGCGCAGGCACTGACCGCCAAAATAGTTCTCCATCATGGTCATGAGCGCGCCGTCGTCCATTTTCTCGATGGCCGACAGGCTCTTGGCCAGAATTTCGCCATGGCTGCGATGGCTGCCATAAAGATGATCGTCGGTCGTCAGAAGGAAGGACTGCCCCACGGCGGCGGCTTCCTGGCCGATGGACAGGTGAGCCGGACCGCGATGATTGTATTCAATGCCTTGATAGGAACCACGCAATTTGATTTCATTCAGCATGTTTTCGAAGGCGCGAATGATCGCCATATCGCGATGAATGCGGATGAGGGCTTCGGCCCCGTAACGCTCCGTTTCGTCCGCCACGGAGCGGTCGTATTGATTGACCGGGATGGGGGCGAAGGTGATTTCGCTCTTTTGGCGAAGATGCTTCGGATCGACAATTTGACACTTTGGCATGATGTTTCTTCCTGTCCGGAAAAGTTTTGACGTTTTATTGGTTGGGGTGTTTTTTTTATTCCGCTTGTCGCTTCTTGCGATTGGCCCGGCGGTTCAACCAGGCCAGGCGCCATGCTGTGGCCCCAATCAGTCCAACCATGGCGACGATAAAGAACCCCATGGCAACGGCCGATCCGTGTGTCCAGACAACCACGGCCATGGCCAACCAGAACATGGCCTGCATCCAGTAACGGGGGCGCTGCCGAACAAAAACCCGCCGCACATTGAAGGCGCTCATGAAAAGAAACAGGGGCGTCAGCCAGATCATCCTACCCTCCCATCCGTTGGAGAGGAGCCGTCGGCTTTTCCTTTTTCGTCCCTGTCGGGTATGACAAGGTCAATGGCGCCTTCATTCAGAAAGTGAAGACATTCTGCGTCGGGCGACCGCTCCGTGACAATGCGCGTGATATTCTCCCACTCGGTGATTTTATGGAGAGACGGACACACAAATTTGCTG
>JADFCT010000191.1 GCA_017161665.1 Candidatus Sumerlaeota bacterium | reverse complement strand
GTGGAGGGATTTATCGAATTTTTCGATGATGTGACCGAGCGGATGCGCATCGAAGACGAAGCGCGACGCCACCGCAATCGGCTGGCGCACATTGATCGGCTGCATACCCTGCGTGAAATGACTTCGGAACTGGCCCACGAAATCAACCAGCCCCTGTGCGCCATGCTCAGCACGGCGCAGGCCTGTTTGCGAATGATGCGATCCGGTCACGGGGACCCCCCTGTGATGATCGACGCCATGCAGGACATTGAGACGCAGGCCAACCATGCCGCCGCCATTGTCAAACGCGTGCGCCATTTCGCCAAACGGCAGGAACAACGCCTCGCGCCCGTGTCCCTGCGGCGGATTGTGGAGTCGGCGCTCGAACTGTTGGCCCTCGAGTCACGAAGCGACGGGGTGACGGTGCGCGTCGAATGGCCGGACGAAACACCGGAAACGCCGGACAACACCTGGATCGTGGCCGATTCCCTTCTGATTGAACAGGTCGTGTTGAATCTGTGTCGGAACGCTCTGGAGGCCATGGCCGACGGCGCCGCCGAGGCCAAACAATTAACCATTCGTGTGGAGCAGTCCATCGACGGGCGCGCGGAATTGACCGTTAAGGATACGGGGCCGGGCATCCATCCGGCGGACGCTGAGCGCATTTTCGATTCCTTCTACACGACCAAATCCGATGGGCTGGGCATCGGCCTGCCCATCTGTCGATCCATCGTGGAAGCCCACGGTGGCAATCTCTGGATCGACCCGTCCCCGGCTCGGGGCGCTGTTATCCGGTTCTCCCTGCCATTGCATCTGGAACCGATCTCCCAATAGGAAAGATGACCCATGACCGAATCCACTGTTTATGTTGTTGATGACAATCCGGCGATCCTCAAGTCCATTGGCTTGCTGATCCAATCCGTTCAAATGAACGCCGTGACCTGTACGACGGCTCGGGAATTCTTGGAGGTCTATGATCCCGATCGGCCCGGCTGTCTGGTCCTGGATGTGCGGATGCCCGATATGAGCGGCCTGGAGCTTCAGGAAATTCTCAATGCGCGGGGCATGGAAATCCCTATCGTCATCGTCACGGGTCATGCCGACGTGCCGGTGGCGGTGCGGGCCGTCAAAAACGGCGCGGTGGACTTCATCGAAAAGCCTTTCAGTGATCAAGTCATGCTGGACGCCATCCACCAGGCCCTCCGTCTCGATCAGGAAAAACGCCACCACCGCGAGGAGGCGAACCGCGTCCGGACTCTGCTCGCTTCATTGAGCGATCGGGAAACGCAGGTCCTCAACCGCGTCGTGGCGGGCAAGTCGAACAAGGTCATTGCAGCGGAAATGAACCTGAGTCCCAAAACCATTGAATACCATCGCGCGCACATGATGCGCAAGATGGAGGTTCTGTCGGTGGCCGAGCTTGTTCGGCGCGTCATTTCCGCCGAAGGTAAAAAACCGAAGAACTGACCCATCGCGACAAAAAAAGGAACGCGCCGGCGGGTAAAGGGAAACCTTGCGCCGGCGTGTTTGTTTAGGCGCCCCCCTCCCCCCGCGTGTTCCGTCGGGGAACGTTGACGGGGCTCCAGAGCCATTCCATTCCAACTCGGCCCGAAACAAAGAAAAGCCCGCGTCCAAAGAGAGGACACGGGCTTGACGGATCGAAGGATTGCGCAAAAGACTTCCGGTTTAGCGTTTCGAGAATTGGAAGCGTTTGCGGGCGCCGGGCTGACCGTATTTTTTCCGCTCTTTCATGCGAGCGTCGCGGGTCAGGAAGCCAGCCTTTTTCAGCGGAGAGCGCAGCGCGGGGTTCGCCAGCACGAGGGCGCGGGAAATCCCGTGACGAATCGCGCCGGCCTGGCCCATCGAGCCGCCACCCTTGACGTTGACGATGATATCGTATTTCGTCAAGGTGTGCGTTTCCCTCAGCGGGGCTTTGACGATGGTGCCGGTCACGGCCCGTCCGCCGAAATAGTCTTCGACAGATTTGCTGTTGATCACAATTTTTCCACGGCCGGGGCGTAGATACACACGGGCCGTTGAGGTCTTCCGGCGTCCGACGCCGATGCTTTGCTCCAATGCTTCCGCCATGTTTATGATCCTTTTCTAATTTCCCTTACTTGGATACGAAGGGCAGCGCTTCCGGTTTCTGCGCGGCATGGGCGTGTTCGTCGCCCGGAACGATGCGCAGATTTTTCATGAGCGCACGCCCCAGCCGATTGTGCGGCAACATGCCCTTGACCGAATGGACCAGGATTTCTCCCGGTTTCTTCTCTTGCAGTTTGTCGGCAATGATGGTCCTGAGACCGCCGGGATACCCCGTGTGACGATAATAGGGTTTGGTCCCCATCTTGTTGCCCGAAAAAATGAGATGGGCTGTGTTCGTCACAATAATGTGAATATTGGGGTTCATGTGCGGCGCGAAGTTGGGCAGATGCTTGCCGCGCAATGATTCCGCAATAAAACTGGCCAACCGACCGACTTTTTGACCCGCGCCGTCAATAACGTACCATTTTTCAGGCAGTTCTTCACGCTTCGGGGTAATGGTTTTGTGCTTGAGGCTCATCGTTTCGGGCCTTTTCATAGTCTTTTTGTCATCTTGTACCCGCAACCGCGGCGCATACCGGCTCCCCACGACGCCGCCGTCGCAAGAGCCAAATATCTAAACGAATTGAAGCCCCCCGCGTCAAGGCAAAAAAACGAATTGAAACCAGCTTATTTTGAATCCCCACCCTGGGATCCTGTCATCCCGCGCAATCCCTTGACATCCCCCGCGACGAAGATACCATACTGTGAGCGACGGTTTGGCGACAAGTCCAATTTATCACGGCCCAGGGAGCGATCCGGATTATGGCGAATGTATGGGTGGTTGTGCCCGCATATAATGAAGAAGAAGGGCTGGCTCAGGTCGTGCCCGCCGTCTCCCAATCCCTGACCGAAGCAAACCATGTCGCGCATTTCGTGGTGGTCAACGATGGCAGCCGTGACCGAACCCAGGACGTGGCCGAGGCGCTGGCCAACGAATACAACCTCACCATCGTGCGCCATGAAACCAATCTGAATATCGGCGCCGTCTGGCGCGATGGGATGACCCAAGCCCTGGCGGAGGCCCGCGACGGCGATCTGATCTTCACCTGCGAGGGCGACAACACCTGTGACATGGCGATCTTGAAGGAAATGACACGCCGTCTGGAGACAACCGACGATGTGGTCATGGCGTCGCGTTATCAGAAAGGCGGACGCATTGATGGATTCCCCTTCATGCGCCGCGTGTATAGTTGGGTGGTCAACTGGATGCTGCGCCTCATGTATCCCCTGCGCGGCGCCACGGACTACAGTATTTTTGTGCGCGGTTATCGCGCGTCCCTTCTCCGGCGCGCCTTTGAACACTATGGCGCGGACCTCATCGAATCCGTCGGCTTCGTGGCCAACGCTGAGGTGCTCATCAAACTCCGCAAATTCAAGCCCAAAGCCTCTTCCGTGTCCATGTACTACTGCTATCAGCAAAAAGGCGGCGGCAGCAAGTTGAACGTGAAAAAAACGATATTGGAGTATTTCCAGTTCTTCCGACGCAACGCCCGGACGGCCGCCAAATATCGGGACCAGCCGATCCACTGAACCACCCATTTAGAACAGTCCGTTCACAAAGGCCGTCATGGCATCTTCCTGTTCCAGGATGGATTGGACCAGGCGGAACTGGGTCCGCGCGCGGTCGAGGTTGTGATTCTCGCGATGGATTTTGAAATAGGTGTCGCCCGCCAGGTGATCCGTCAGGAAACGGGTTCCGATCATGAGCGTGATCATCTTGCCGGCGAGAACCAGGTTCGCCCGTTCGGCCGGCGTCATGACGTCGCCGGTTGATTCCACCCAGCCGCGGGCCAGGGCTTCAAACCGGGGCATCCGCATCTGCACCTTTGACAGATCCCGCTCATCCTCGGCGGCGGGGCTGGTGGAGGTGCGGACAATGTCGCCGAAATCATAGAGTGACAGGCCGGGCATGACGGTATCCAGATCAATCACGCAGACCCCCTGGCCGGTGGCGTCGTCCAGCATGACATTATTGATTTTCGTGTCGTTATGGGTGGAGCGCCAGGGGATTTCGCCCCGGGCCACTTGATCGGGCAGGACGTCAAAGACCCTGGCCTGATCGTTCAGGAAGTCGATTTCCGTCCGGGCGCCGGCGGCGCGGTTGTGGGCGTCGGCAGCGAGGGCTTCCTGGAAGGCGGCGTATCGCTTGGGGCCGTTGTGAAAGTCCGGGATCGTTTCATACAGAGGCGGTTCGGGCAAGTCGGCCAGCATCTTTTGAAACCAGCCGAACATGCGCGCGGCCTGATAGGCCTGATCGTCTTTGGTCAGGGTGTCCCAGGTCCGGGCTTTTTCGATAAAGACATAGACGCGCCAGTATTGGCCCTTTTCGTCGTGATAACAGGGCGCCCCTTCATGGGTGTGGATGAGCGTCATGACCCGGCGCGAGATGTCGCTCGCCCCGTCGGCTTCGAGTTTGGCGCGGATATGTTCCGTCACCCGGCGGATGTTGTCCATGAGTTCCGCCGGACGTTTGAACACGGAATGATTGATGCGCTGAAGGATATAGCGCATGGGGGCGCCGCCCTGATCGTACCGGACGGCGTAGGTGTCATTGATATGGCCGGACCCATACGGCTCCGAGCCGAGAAACTCTCCGTGAATTTCGAAATGGCGCAGAATGTCTTTCATCGCATGGTCCGTCATGGCTGCCATAACCTCTCAGGATAGTCGCCGGCGTCGATGAGTCGCCGGATACAGGCCTCGGCGATGTCGCGATCGGGCCGATAGGTGACGCCGAACCAGGAATCGGACGTGTTGAGGACCTGGACGCGGGCCTGACCGGTATCGACCAGTCGGTCAACGACCGTGGGGATGAAAAATTCGGATTTGAGTTCCTGTCCCCGCTCTTCGAGGAATCGGGCGAATTGCGTTCCCAAGTGGTCAAAAATGGACGGCTGGAATCCCCATAGATTCATGGAGGCGATTTCGTCGCCCGTCAACAGATGTTCGACGCCGTTGTCGTCTTTGTAGCGCCCGCCGGCCCCAATTTTTTCAATCCCCACCCGTTCGACGACGGCGCGCATGGCGCCGGTGGCGTCCACGTCACAGATCCCGCGACACACGTCGCCATGTTCGGTCAGCGTATTGCGCAGCGTAAAGCCCACCATGCAGTATTCGTCTTCGGCCTCCGGCTCCAGCGAGGCCAGATAGTCGGACATGATCTGGTACGAGTTCGGGCCGTAGTAGTCGTCGGCGTTGATGACGGCGAAGGGCTCGCGGATTTTGTCGCGGGCCACCAGGATGGCGTGTCCCGTCCCCCAGGGCTTTTCGCGATCCGCCGGCAGATCGAAGCCGTCCAGACACGAATCGAGTTCCTGATAGGCGTAGTCCACTTCCACCAGGCCGTCGAGTTTGCTGCCAATGTGTTCCTTGAAGGCGTCTTCGAAGTAGTGACGGATCACAAAGACGATCTTGCCGAAACCGGCCCGGATGGCGTCGTGCATGGAGTATTCGATGATGATCTCGCCGTTGGGACCGACGGGATCAATCTGCTTGAGGCCGCCATATCGACTGCCCATTCCGGCAGCCAGAATCAGTAGTGTTGGTTTCATATATAAATCCTTTAGGTTCTGTGGTCACAGACGCAACCGCAGATGACGCAGATGACGCAGATCAGAGCATCCATGCTCTCTGGTTTCCGGTGGATTGTGGACCAACCATTTTTTGCGTCAATGCTGCGATATGGCTTCCGCTTTCCAATCGTTGTCCTTTGGAAGTAATCAAGCCCCGGCAGGGGCGACACATAACAGCCCAGGGCAGAGCGACTGGAAGGAGCGTCGCCCTGGGTTGGTGGCAAAAGTTTTATGGAGCCCTGTAAGGGCGACACAAAATCAAACAAATACCGGCTCTCACGCCGCGTCGAAATCAATGTCGGTCATCTTGTCGAGCCGTCTCCAGAAGAGCCACAAGGCCCCGGTCGAGACCACGGCGAGGATCGTCAACACCACGGCGGCCACGGTCTTGCCGTAAATCCAGTACCCGGTGGCGAAGAGGGCGCCATAGATGGACAGACACCCCAGCGCCATGCAGACGATGCCCAGGGGCAGATTGGTTGAGTGTTTTTTGTGATCTTTCAGGTCCACGCCTTCGGCCCGCGCGTCAGCGATGACTTTGTCCCACCCCGGACCACTGGGCCGTATCTTGCGATAGAAGGCGTACAGGGATTCTTTGTCGGCCGGCTGGGTCAGGAGCGTCACTTCGATCCAGGCGAAGGTGGTGATGATGACGCCGATGAGCAGTTTCATCCAGCCGATTTCGGCCACATAATTCAATCCCATGAAACCGATTTTCGGCGCCGCAAACTCGAAGAAACACGCCACCAGGAACGAGACCGTCATGGCCGCGATTTCGCTGTAGGCGTTGATGCGCCACCAGAACCAGCGCATGATGAAGAGAAGCCCTGTTCCCGCGCCGATCTGCAGCATGAGATCGAAGGCCCGTTTCGCATTTTCCAGAAAACCGGACAAAACCAGCGCCGCCGCCAGAGCCATCAGGACCACTGTGGAAATCCGACCGATCCACACAAGTTCTTTTTCGCTGGCGCCGGGTTTGATGAAGCGTTTGTAGAAATCATTGACCACATACGAGGAGCCCCAGTTCAGGTGTGTGGCGATGGTGGACATGTATGCGGCCGCCAGCGAGGCGATGACAATGCCCATGAGGCCCGCCGGCAGGAGTTCGGCCAGCATGGCCGGGTAGGCGATGTCGTGTCGGATCAGGTCGGGCCTCGCTTCGGGAAAGCGCTCAGCGATGGAGGCCAGATCGGGAAAAACGATGCACGAGGCCAGCGCCACGATGATCCAGGGCCACGGCCGCAGGGCGTAGTGGGCGGCATTGAAGAACAGCGTGGCGCCAACGGCGTGATTCTCCGATTTGGCCGAAAGCATTCGCTGAACCAGGTAGCCGCCGCCGCCCGGCTCGGCGCCCGGATACCACACGCTCCACCATTGCACCATGATCGGCATCAACAAGACGGGAACCAGCACGGTATAGTCATTAAAGTCCGGCAGAAGCGACAGTCGGCCCGCCACGTTGGGATGGGTGATCAGATTGCTCAGGCCCCCGACGGCTTCGTGTGAGACGGCGTAATAGGCCGCCATAAAGGCGCCGAACATGGCGATGAAGAACTGGAAGCAATCCGTCCAGATGACGCCCGTCTGTCCCCCCAGGGCGCTGTAAACCACGGTCACGACAATGGCGACGATGACCGTCTGCCACGGTTCCCAGCCGAACATGATCCAGCCAATCTTGATGGCGGCCAGCGTGACGGCGCCCATGA
>JADFCT010000190.1 GCA_017161665.1 Candidatus Sumerlaeota bacterium | reverse complement strand
CGGCCCCGCCGGCGCGGTGGGTTCTTCTTTCTTGTTTTCTTCCTGAGGCGGTTTTTCTTCCTTGGGCGCCTCGGCGGCTTTATCGTCCTCCCCCTTGGCATCCTTGGGCTTGTCCGCAGGGGGCTCTCCCTCTTGAGGCGGTTGTTCCTGGGGTTCTTCTTTTTTTTCGTTTTCGCCCGAGTCGGCTTTTTGTTCGTCCGGTGGCGGTTGGGGTGTCGGTTCCGCCGTTTCTTCTTCTTTTTGTTCCTGTGGTTCCGCTTGTTCCTCCGGTTTCGGGGAGGGCGTCGGTTCCGTTTCGGGTGTTGGCGCGGGCGTGGGTTGCGCGGGCTTCGGTGTTTCAGTTATCGGTTGGGGACGGGGCGTTGGTGTTGGCTGTGGGGGGGGGACATCGCCGATTCCGATGCGGGGGAAGGTGGGATCATCCACGTCGTCCGCCATGTTTCGTTGGGATGTTGGCACGAACCCATTTAAACCGGTCGGGGAGGTGGCGACGTCCTCTTCCTTTTGCAGCCAATCCAGCCAGGCGTTCCAGGGATCCATGGTTCCGTCGTCCACCCGAATATCGAGCGTCGCCTTTTCTTGAGTCTTCGTGGTTGAAGCGTCATCGTCGTCGGATTTGGCGGGTCCGCTGGAAGTGGAAAGGCTCACGCCGCTGGTAATGGATGCGGCGCCTGGATCAATCAATGATTCACCCCATGCGGCATCATCTGCCACAAAAGACGCGACAATTGAAGCGGTCTTTGAGGTCGGCGCGCCGGAAGGGTTGGATTCCTCGCTGGCGCCCGTCAAGGGCAGGCGCCCGAGGATCATCAGAATCAGAAGCGCTTGCTGGAATTTATGTCGTTGTGGTCGGATCATGGTCCTTCATATCGATGATGATGGGGCGAATCAAAAACAAAAGTTCTCTCGAAGACTTGTCTACGCTGTGGCTCTTGAAGAGGTATCCGAGAATCGGGATGCGGGAAAGCCAGGGCACACCGAGTTCGCCAATGTTTTTCGTATTGGTCTTGATGATCCCATAGACGATGAGGTTCCCATTTTTGACCAGTAAGGTGCCGTCAATTTTTTGATTGGATTCGGTACTGGCAAACATGGATTCGCCGTTGGTATCCTTGCCGACGGGGACGGTGTTGACCACATCGCTGACTTCGGCGCCGATGTGAAACTGCACATATCCGTCCACGGGAATGGTCACTTCGGTGATGTCCACCTGGGTTCCCACTTTGGTGTAACGCAGCGAGGCGTAAAAGTTGTCGGACCCGCTGGGTTGGATATCGTCATAAGGGATTTCGCCGCCGCTGTGGATGGAGGACGCCGGCGTTTTCCCATCGGGGCTGACCTTGCAGGTCTGGGTAATCTCATGAATTTTTTTGACCTTTCCCACCTGTTCCAGGGCTTCGGCCACAATCTCGATGTCGTCTTCCAGTTCGAAGTTGTCGAAGAAGGCGCGAATGCCGATTTCGGGCACCGACGGCGGGGGCAGGACCATGGAGGCGTCGGTCAGTTCGAGATTATTTTCCAAAACCGTTTTGGTATAATCGATGGCGAAGCCGAAATCGAAGGAGCGGTCCGTCGTCCATTCCAGAATATAGGACTGGAGCATGACCTGCTTGTTTTTCGCCAGTTGTTCGGGCGAGGGGGGCGCGGGCGGCTCGCTTGCCTTGCTTTCGCCGCCTTCCGGATTGTTGTTTTGCGCGTGGAGAGGCGCTCCGGCGACGATCAGCAGCAGAATGAAGCCGGCGATGATGGAATGACGATGTCGAGGGGCCTGCATCGGGGCTCTCCCTTCCGGCCTTGCCAGGCCGCTTTGATTTTTACCAGTAATGGGCGGAGCATTCATAAGTCAGGAATCGATAACCGTATTCGCCGCTGTCGCCCTGGACCATGAAGGCGCGCACTTCGCCCGGGCCCATGGCGCCGATTTCATAGGTCCCCACATCCACCACATCGCCGCGCATATCCTTAAAGCGAACCTCTACCGACACATTCGTGACGGTGCGTTCACTCTGATTGCGGACCATGCCTGTGACGTTGAGGTAACTGCGGATACCTACGTCGAAGAGGCGTTTGCGCGTCATGCGGTACTCATGGGTGTCAAAGATCACCAGCGGCTGACGCTGACGGGCGAAATAGGCTTCCCGATCGGGATCCATCGGGACGATATTGCCGTCGGCGTCGATGATCAGGCGCTTGGTAATCAGCTCGTTTTCGCGCAAAGCGGCGTTCAGTTCTGTGGCAATGAGATATTCCTGTGCCGCCGCGTCGTATTCTTCCAAGCGCCAATAGGCGTTACCCAATTCGAAATGGAGGCGCGCCACATCGGGTCGCTGGGCGATGAGGGCCTTCAATTGCTCCACATCGCCTCGAACGGCGGCTATCTGATCTTCTTCAATGGCCAGTTGTGAAGCGCGGATGGCGGAAATCTTTCGCAAATAGGCCATGGCTTCATTGGAAAATGTGGAATCGGGATAGATCGCCTCATATCGGTCCAAGGCGACTTTGGCGTTGATGTAGGCGCGCATCAGATACAACGCCCGGCCTTGTTGCATCAGATATTTCTTTTTTTTCCAGTGCCAGGGGTGATCGCGAAAGAGGCGCATATAGGCGGCCACGGCCATTTCATACCGTTGAGCCTTGAAATCCCGATTGGCCTGATAGGCTTTCGGCCACAGCAAGAAGGCCGTATAGGCCTCGCCAACCAGCAGAATCTTGTCATAAATCCAGTTGCCCGTGTCCACGGCCACATTGTATGAGCCGCGGCCCATATCTTTGGCCGTCGCATAACTGACGACCGAATAGCGGGAGGCTTCGCGTCTCAAATCCTGGCTGACTTCGCGGGTTTGGGCGCACCCTGCCCACAGGGAGGCGAAGACCAGACATGCCATCAGCAATGCCACCGGGCGAATGTAGGACAGACCCATTATCATGATACACTCAAATCCTCAATCATGCTCAGTGGATACTCCACCCCAGCCCGAAGGGTCAAGGCGCGAATGTGACCGCGCGCCATGAGAGAAAGGGGCGCGCCGACGCCGATAGAGGTTGACCCGGCGCCAATGGCTATTCAAAATCCAATTCCCATGAACATTCTGCGCTCATTTTCCTTATTCAAGCGAAAACCATGCCTGTTGGCTGACACTTGGCCCCGCTCGTTGACCATTGAGTCGAGTTTTATATGTAACCTGAATTGCGCCATGTGTCCCCGTTCGGCCGCTCACTTCTGCCAACAGTCGGTCGGGTCTAAAGGGATTTTCTTGCCGAGTCTTTTTGATCGGATTCTGCCGTTCGTTGACAAGATTCCGAATATTGACCTGACCGGCTGGGGTGAGCCGCTGATGAATCCCCATTTATGTGACTATATTGCCGCGCTCAAGCGTCGGGGGTGTCGGGTCAGCTTCGTTACCAACGGCCTTTTATTAACGCCTGCGATGTCCGAACGTCTTCTGACGGCAGGCGTCGATATGCTGACGCTGTCGTGTGACGCCGGGCGGGCGGAGATGTATCAGCGGGTTCGCGGACGAGATGCATTTGACACCATTACAGGATACCTGAAGCAGTTGCGCGTATTGCGCGACGCCATGGGCCGGTCCACGCTGCTTAACTGGGCCTTTGTCATGATGCGTTCGAATGTGGACGAATTGCCGGAAGCCGTGGATCGGGCCGGACAGGCTGGGATTGACCGGTTTTCGGCCAAGCACATGGAAACCGCCATTGATGAAGCCAATTTGCGCGAAGCCCTCTTCGATACGGGCCGGGCGCCCGCGCCAGACGATGAAGCGCTGCAATCCATGGAGGCCGCCATCACGCAGGCGCGGGGGGTGGCGGCGAAGTATCCATTTCTGACCCTGGATTTAGTCCATCCCCGATTTGATTCGGATCAGAAAACCTGTCTGGCCCGTCCCGGCGTGAACATGCTGATTGACTACCGAGGGAACCTGAGCCCCTGTTGTTATACATTTGAGGCCGACGCCCGGCTGTATCTGACGGAAAAAAGCGCGGAAGAAAAGACCTACCTCATCGGCAATATCGGGGAGCGGGGGTTGGACGAATTGCTGCAATCTGATCGCGCCCGCCGATTCATGGCGTGTTTTGCCGAGGGCGCGGCGCCGGCGCCGTGTGAAGGCTGTCTCCAGATGGCCCGCCGTCCGGCGCCGCCATGTGGGTTTCGTTCGATTTGAAAGGCGCCATCCGACGGGGGATTAGATCAGCATCCCGGCGATGGTGGCGGTCATGAAGGCGGCCAGCGAACCGCCGATGAGGGCCCGTATTCCCAGTTCCGCGAATTCACGTCGCCGGTCGGGGGCCAGTCCTCCGATCCCGCCGATCATGATGGCGACCGAGCCGAAGTTTGCGAACCCGCAGAGCGCGTAAGTGGCGATAATAAACGACCGCTCCGACATCTGATCCTTCATGGCGACGAGATCCTGATAGGCCAGGAATTCATTGAGGATGGTCTTTTTCCCCAACAGCATTCCCACCGTTGTCGCGTCGGCCCATTCAATGCCCATCATCCAGGCGACGGGCGCCATCAGCCATCCCAGACATTTTTCGAGGGTGAGCGGATCGGTGGCGGCCTGCGCGGCCGCTTCACGGCCTCCCACCCATGCGGCGGTCCACGCATGGGCGCTTCCCAGGGTCCAGTTGACGAAAGCGATCAATCCCACGAAGGCGATCAGCATGGCGCCGACATTCAGGGCCAGTTTCAATCCATCGCTTGCGCCCCGGCAGGCGGCGTCGATCATATTCCGATCCTGACGGGGCAACTGAACCTTCACAATCCCCAGCGTTTGGGATTCTTCCGTTTCGGGAATCATGATTTTCGCAATGACCAACGACGCCGGCGCGGACATGATGGAGGCGGCCAGCAGATGGCCGGCGTCCGCGCCCATGGCCGTGTACAGGGCCATCATTCCACCGGAAATGGTCGCCAGGCCGCCTGTCAACATGGCCATGATTTCCGAGCGGGTCATACTCGTCATATAGGGGCGAATGACCAAAGGCGCTTCCGTCATGCCCACAAAGACATTGGTGGCCACGCACAGGGATTCGGCGCCCGAGACGCGCATGAGCCGGACCATGATCCAGGCCATGATGCGAACGAGAAACTGAATGACACCCAGATGGAATAATACGGTGGAGAGAGAAGAGAAAAACACAATGGTCGATAGCATGACGAAGGCCAGGTTTTCGCCGCTGGTCAGGCTCTTGCCAAACAGGAACTCGGCCCCTTCATTGGAGCAGGCCAGGAGTCGGGTGACCAGCGCCCGCGCGCCTTCGAAAAACCGACCGTCGGGGAGTATTTTCAGAATCAGGAGGGCGAAACCGAATTGGAGGCTCACCCCCACGATAATCACCCGCCAGTCCATTTTCCGCCTGTTCTCTGACATGGACCAAGCCAGGAGCATCATACACAACAAACCGACAAAACTGATAAGAACGCTCATGGACCGCTTCCTCCCGTGGCCGGCGCAATAACTGCGTCACAAAAGCAAATCGATGCCGTGAGAGGCAAGCGCAAACCCCCGCAGGATTCGGAACAATCCCGAAAAATGAAAAAAAATGGAAATCGACTCAAGTTGAGGCCTTGACATGCCGATTTAAAAAAGAATGAATATCGGATCGGCGCAAAGAAAAGGGCGTTTAAATCTTGGTTGCGCCGAATCAAAAACGGGCGAGTTGATCACATTGCACGCGCCCCATGAGGCGTTTCTCGTCGTGAGGGCTTTGAAGGTTTCCCCTCGGCGTTGGACGCCGTGACGTTTCAGGGAAAGATGTAGAGGTTATGAAAAAGCCGTTTCTTATTTTTCTGGCCTTGGCCTGTATAGCCGCCACACGTCCCAATCCGTCGTCGCTGAATCGTTCTTATGCGCCGAGTGCGGCTTATATTGAAACCACTATCGAGGGTTGGCGGATTCGGATTCATTCCCAACTGGAAAGTGAACATCCGGCTCTGGCCGCGGAAACGCGGCAGCTGCTCGCGGATCATTTGGCTCGGGTTCGACGCGCCGTTCCGGCGGCGGCGGTGGAGAAGATGCGACGGTTTCCCATTTGGGTTGAGTACCAGAGTAAGGGCTTCGAATGCATGTGTTACCACATCAGTCCCCGGTGGCTGGCCCGCAACGGATACAATCCCGAAAAAGCCGGCGCCGTGGAAGTGTCCAACGCCGCCACGTTTTTGAAATGGTCGGGGCATCAGCCCTACATGGTCCTGCATGAATTGTGTCATGGTTATATGGACCGCTATCTGGGGCGCCGGATGCCGGAGATCGAAGCGGCTTATCGGCGCGCCAAGGCGAGCGGCCGATACCGCACGGTTCGGCATGTCACGGGGCGCCGCGCCCAGTCGTACGCGATGACCAACGTCAAGGAATACTTCGCCGAATCCTGCGAAGCGTATTTCGGCTCGAATGACTATTATCCCTTTACCCGCTCCGATCTTCAGGAGCACGATCCGGAGATGTATCGTCTGCTTCAGGATATCTGGGGCGACAAGGAGCCGTCGGAATTCGTTGTCTCAAAGGTTGATTGACGGCTGTCATTTGATTCTTTTGCATTCCCCCCATGATCTCGCTTCACCCACACACAATTGAGGGGATTGGTTACGTGGTTGCCATGGCGCTGCCGGTATTGGGGGTCCTGCGCTATCGTCGTCAGGCGAATTGTGTTTCCAAAAATCAAATAACCGGAAAAGCCGCTATAGCCCTGATCTCGCCGTTTCTGATGCTGGTGGCAATGGCTCCGGTTCTTGCCGCCGTCTTCCTGGGCGGGCGCATATTCGTCGGCGCCCGGCTCCTGAGGCTGTTCGCCGTCCTCGGTGGTTCTGCCTTTCTGTCAACTGGAATTGACCTGTTGTCAGCCTTTCGGTTTCCCATCAGCCAACGCAATCCAATTATAACGATTATTGGCGCATCCGCTTCGTTGCTCGTCGGTCTGGGAGTCTTCGGATTCGTCTGTTTTCTTAGAAGTTCTCCCGATGGGAAGGGCGATTCGATTAAGATCGCGGCGCCTGTTCGGGGAGCGTGGACAGTGATGGCCGGCGGGCGAAATCCTATCACCAACTATCATCACCATAATCCCCTTTCGCAGACTTATGCTGTGGATCTGATGCGCGCCGAGGGTGACAGCCTGGGAGAGACCGTCTATGCGCCTATCGACGGAAAAGTGATTGAGGCGGTTAATGATCGAGAACAGGGAAGCGTCCATGCGGAAGGGAATATCGTTGTGATTGAAAGCGGTGGCAAACGTGTTTATCTGGCTCACTTGATTCAGAATTCGGTGTTGGTTGCGGCCGGCGAAACCGTCAAAGTGGGACAGCCCATTGCGCAATGTGGCGCTACGGGAAGCGCTGTAAAC
>JADFCT010000189.1 GCA_017161665.1 Candidatus Sumerlaeota bacterium | reverse complement strand
GCCGCCCCTGTTCAAGTCCCCCACTGCCAATGGCAAGGGCCAGACCGAAGAATCGGATGAAAAGACGGAGACCACGTCACCTGAGGCGCCGCCCCGTTCGGACATCGGCATGAAGGAGCAGCCGGGGCTCACGTCCTGACGCGGGCAACGGAACGATGATCAAGCCTCTCTATAATATCCGTCCCGATGAGCGCCTGGTTTCCGGCGCCATTTACCTGGGCGCGCTGATCCCCATCTGGGGGGTTGTCATCGCCTGGGTGGTCCGAGAGGCCTGGCGCGAGCGAAGTCGCCATGTGGTCTTTCATTCCATCCAGGCTATCTGGTGGCAGGCTTCGCTCCTCTTGGCTTTTGTGATTTACGTATTGATCTACCTGGCCGCTCGCATTCTGAGTCAGGTCGAAAGCGCGGGTGGCTTGGGTTCCGGTGGCCTCAAGAGCATGATCGAGGTTCTTCAGTTGGGCAATGACTGGATCATCATCGGCCTGCTGGGCTCGTATGCCCTGTCCTGCCTCCTCGTCGCCTGGCTGACGCTGGAAGGACGCTTCACCATCATCCCCATCATCGGCCCGCGTATCTATCGCCAGATCTACGGCGACGAATAAGTTTAAAGACGCAAATCTCTCGTTTGGTAATGTGAATTCGCAGACGGATGGCCGTCGGTGCCGTCACGCTTTTTGCGCGCTGCGCGGCAAAAATCGCGCCGGCGCCTCAGCGGCCTGTTCTCTGACCCAGGGCTCCGCTCCCTATCGGTCGCTCCACCCTGGGCTTTTATGTGCCGCCCCTGCCGGGGCTTTGCTGATGTGTGAATCCTGGCTCGCGGGCTTTAAAGGATAGCGGCGCCGCGCCCCAGCGTGCTTTATATCTTCGCGCCTTGGCCTTTATGATAAATCCATCGCCTTGCGCTCGGAGCATTTTTCCATTTATCGGACCCGGTCTCGATGGACGAAGATGAAGCACACAGAGTCTGGTGCGGCTCGAGGGCCTGGCGGCTTTTCAAAGAAAATCTGAAGCAAAGATCTTCTTTGCCTTCTATTCTTCATGGTTCAAAAAAATGATGACCGTAGCCATGCGACTACGTAACTTGATGAAATGCTGAGGCGTCATTTTCATCATTTGTTGTGTCCATTTTTATGGACAAGGCTCACTCAATTTGAAATTTGAGCTCGCGACCAGATACCCGCGACGGAAACACC
The DNA here is from genome assembly GCA_017161665.1 of Candidatus Sumerlaeota bacterium. Classification (GTDB taxonomy): domain Bacteria; phylum Sumerlaeota; class Sumerlaeia; order JADFCT01; family JADFCT01; genus JADFCT01. The sequence continues at coordinate 6,184 of JADFCT010000189.1, read as the reverse complement.
ATCTCAAGCCGCCCGCCTCACCTGTACATTTTTACGCAGCCATCTCCAGTGTCACATACGAGCCGCCCTGCCCAAGGGCGGAGCAGTAGTCGGATTTCCAGCCAACCATGCAATGGTTGTCGTGAAGCAATTCGACAATTGACTGAACCGCCCCCCACCCACTAAATTGCCACTCTCTGCTGGTAGAGTTGGCGTTCGCCGCCGCCCGGTAATGACAGCCCCCCCAAGAAGGCGCTCAAGCCTGCCCCTTCCTTTGGGGCATGAGCGATTCACGATCCATGGACTTCCGAAATCCAATCAGACAAATCAATCGATCCGCATTAAAGGTGGCGCTGGCCTACGGCGTCGTGGGAGCGTTGTGGATATTGTTTTCGGACCAGGCCCTTGAAGCGTTCGTCAAGGACCCCAGCCGCTGGCAGACCATCAAAGGATGGGCGTATGTGACGGTGACGGCGCTGTTGGTGTATTTCATGGTTCGCCGTCAGACCGAAAAACTTTTGGATGCGGCCCTTCGTCTTCAGACCCGGGAGGCCGAAACTCGTGAAATTTTCGACGCCGCCAATAGCGCGATTCTGGTCGTTCACCCTGAAAGCGGAGCCATTCTGGACGCCAATCAAACAACCGAAAAGTTGTTTGATCAGCCCATGGCGTCTGTTCTGACGATGACGCTGGGGGATTTGGTATCCGGTCCGGGCGTCCCGAGCGCCGCGCTGTTGAATCGACAGGTTCGCGAATTCAACCAACAGGAAACGGGCTTTGAGTGGCAGGCGAAGCCGCGCCATGGAGAAGCGTTCCATCTGGATTTTGTTTTGAAGCAGATCCACGTCAGCGGCCAGGCGCGAGTGTTGGCAGTCATCAAGGATATCACCGACCGCAAGCGGATGGATCTGGAAAAGTCGCGTCTGGAAGAACAACTTCGCCAATCGCAGAAGATGGAGGCGATTGGTCAATTGGCTGGTGGCGTGGCCCATGACTTCAATAATCTCTTGCAGGTCATCAACGGCCATACCGATTTGATGTTGGAAGACGCGGACAAGGACTGGCCATTCTATGAAAGTCTGAAACAGATAGAAATCGCCGGTACCCGGGCCGCCGAACTGGTTCGCCAGCTCCTGACCTACAGCCGCCGGCAGATCATAAATCCGGTCTCGCTGGACTTGAACGATCAAATTGCTCACATGAAACAAATGCTGTCCCGCTTGATTGGCGAGCAGATTGAGATTCGGTTTTCCCCTAACAACCCCCTTGAGCCGGTCTATGGCGATCCGGGCATGATCGATCAGGTGATTATGAACCTGTGCCTGAACGCCCGTGACGCCATGAGCGCGGGTGGCGTGTTGACCATACGGACACAGAATCTCCTGGTGGATGAAAACAGTGAAAAGAACCATGCCGGTGTCCGGTTCGGACGGTATGTCCTGCTCACCATTGAGGATACGGGCGTCGGCATGGGTCCGGAAACTCTGGCTCGGATCTTTGAACCGTTTTTCACGACAAAGGGGATTGGTCAGGGGACAGGACTGGGGCTGGCCACGGCCCACGGGATTATTCAACAACATAATGGCGCCATCCGGGCCACCAGCGAGCCGGAGCGGGGGACGACCTTCCATGTCTATCTGCCCACCAAGGAGCAGGATCAACTGGATCATGAAGAGGGGCCCCGGACGCAAGGTGGTCAAGAGACCATTCTGCTGGCCGAAGATAATCTCATGGCGCGCCATCTGGCCCGTCATGTACTGACTCAGGCCGGCTACACGGTTGTGACCGCCGGAACGGGTCAGGAGGTCGTGGACCTGTTTGAAAAAAATCCAGAGCAATTCCACCTCTTGCTCCTGGATGTGATGATGCCGGAAACAGGCGGGCGGGACGTCTGGCTTCACATTCAGTCGTTGCGGCCCGGGATGCCGGTTCTGTTTATCAGTAGCGACGCCCCCAATGCAAACCATTGCCAGTTTATTCTTAATGAAGGGCTGGACCTGATCGCGAAGCCCTTTTCTCCGGAGGCCCTGTTATGGGCGACGCGCAATGCCCTGAACAGCCGCTCCAGCGCGACGTCCAGTCGACCATCCCCTTCGAATTGTCCGGGGACGCCTGGGCGCTTGCGCTCCGAACCGGATCGGAAGTAGTCTCTTCCCATTATGACTGATTGTGACCCCTCTACATTTTCGGAATCCGATGCCGATCGGCCCACCGTCATCCCTTTTGAGCCCACAGGCGGCCCGGCGCGTCCCCGACGGGAACCGAATCCGCCCATCGAATCGGTTCTGACCCCCGGCGCCATCCGCGCCGTGGTCCAGGCCATCTCCGACAACACGGGCAACGAAGTTTTTTTTGTTGGCAAACTCAACACAGACAATCTGGTGGAAGATGTGCTGCCCGGGGCCTTCGGCGGCCAGGCGGCGACGCCGGCCATCATACGCGAAGCCGAAGACGGCGATGTGGTCATTCACAACCACCCGACGGGCGATCTGCGTCCGTCCCAGGCCGACATCAACGTCGCCAGCGCGCTGGGACAGCGGTCGATTGGATTCTATATTGTCGATAACGCCTGTTCCCGGGTTCACGTTGTCGTGCCGGCCTTCGAACAGGAATCCCTCCATCTGCTCGATCCCAACCGGATCGACGCCTTGTTGGGACCGGAAGGCGTCCTGGCCCGAAACATGGCGGCGTATGAATACCGCACCCAGCAGATCGAAATGGCGCGCCTTATCTGTCGCGGATTTAATGAAGACGCGACGGTCGTCGTCGAAGCGGGCACGGGGACGGGCAAGTCCATGGCCTACCTGATTCCCTCGGCCTTGTGGTCCTCGGACAACCGCGACAAGGTCGTCGTATCCACGAACACCATCAACCTCCAGGAACAGTTGATCCATAAGGACATTCCCTTCCTGCGCCGGGCGCTGAACCTGCCTATCAAGGCCGAACTCGTCAAAGGACGGGGCAATTATCTCTGTATGCGCAAACTCGAAGAGGCCGGCATCCAGAAGTTGAGTTTGTTTGAGCCATCGCAGAGTGATCAACTGGAGACGATTTTCGAGTGGGCCAAACACACGAACGACGGCAGTCTGTCCGACCTGAGTTTCAAACCCGATTTTGCGCTCTGGGAGGACTTGCGTTCCGAGGCCGACAGTTGCTCGCGCGTGCGCTGTGGGATGTATCAGGATTGCTTCTTCTATCGCGCCCGGCGGCGCGCCTCGGCGGCCAATGTCCTGGTGGTCAATCACGCCCTGCTGATGACGGACCTGGCCGTGCGGATGGAAACGGGCAACTATACGGCCGCCGCCGTTCTGCCACCCTATCACCGGATGGTCCTGGACGAAGGGCACAACCTGGAGGAAGCCGCCTCACGCGCCTTCAGTCATCAGGTCACCAACAATGGTCTGCGCTATATGCTGCGCCGATGGGCCAACCCCGAACGACGCGGCGCGGGCGTCTTGTCCCTTTTTCTCCACCGCCTCGCTGACGTGGCGCTCAAGGAAGATCCGGTCCAGATCGAGGAAATCAAACAGATCGTCCATGAGCAACTCAGCCCTGGCTCGGGGGAACTGGCCGCCATTTGTCAGGAGATGACGGAGCGGATTCTGCCGTCGCTCCATGACTATCTGCGCCGTCGCGGCGGGTATGATCCCGACCACCGCCATCAGGTGCGCATCGTGGATGATGTGCGCGCCGATGCGTTCTGGACCGACGTCCTGGAGCCCTGTACCCAACAACTTCACGCCGCTGTACGCAAGTTTGTCGCCCAGGCGGACCGACTGATCAAGGCGACGGACAACCTGAGCCGGAAAACGGCGGAACAGATACAGTCGGCCATCCTTCAGATCGAGTCCCATACGAACCGGATGCGGCTGGTGGCTCAGAATCTCGGCCTCTTTCTGGATCCCGATCCCAACACCTGTGTCTGGATGGAGACCCAAAGGGGACGGAGCGACAATGCGCCGCCCATCCTGCGCTGGATGTCGGCGCCCATCGAAATGGGCCCCATGCTGCGCAAAGCCCTGTTCGAGCCAGCCCGCACGGTCGTCGTCACGTCTGCCACACTGACCGTGGACGGGAAATTTGATTTCGTTCTGGGGCGGGTGGGAGTTCCCACCGGGGCGGACCGACGTCGCGACCTGGGCGCGCTCATGGCCGCCGACGCCGGTGTGGGCTATGGCGATGACCGGGAATACGATCCTGATTCGCCGGAATTCGCCCCCGATCGGCTGGACGATCCGAAGGCCCTTCGACTCTCTGATTTGCCCGATACGGATCCATTCACCGAGCGCCCCCCCCTTCTGGGGACCATTGCCAGTCCCTTCGATTATTATACCCAGGCCTTTGTGGCCGCGCCGCAGGACATGCCCGACCCGCGCGCGATGGGGTACGAAACGGCTCTGGCCGACACCATTATGGAAGCCGTTCAGATTTCCAAAGGGCGCGCGATGGTCCTGTTTACCTCATACAGTCTCATCCAACGGATCGCCGCGCGAATCCGCCCCCGGCTGGAACCGGAGGGATACGCCATCCTGCAACAGGGCGAAACGGCCCGCCACTTTCTGCTCCATCAGTTCCGCACGACGCCGCGCGCCGTGCTTCTGGCCACCGCCAGCTTCTGGGAGGGTGTGGATATTCCGGGCGATGACCTCGTGATGCTTATCCTCGCGCGTCTGCCTTTCGCCGTTCCGTCCGAGCCGGTCCTCCAGGCTCGCGTGGAAGCCATCGAGGCGCGGGGGGGCAACTCCTTCCGTGAATACTCCGTTCCGTCGGCCGTGATCCGGTTCAAGCAAGGCTTTGGACGCCTGATCCGCAACCGCACGGACTCGGGAGCGATCCTGATTCTCGACTCGCGTGTGGTGCGGCAGTACTATGGGCGCGCCTTCCTCCACTCCCTCCCCCCCCATACCACCCACAAGCCGCCCCTCGCCGATCTGGGAGAGGCCCTGCGGCGTTTCTTCGCGACCGAGGCTTGATCCGTTCGGGACGCGGCATTACAATGAATGCATCATTCCACAAGGAGATCCATCCATCATGTTTTCTCATGAGGTTCGTTGTTCCGCGCCGTTGAGACGGGCGTTTTCCGCCTGCGTTCTTTGGTTTGCCCTCGCCATTCCCTCTGTTCCGGCCACCCAGGTGGCGATCATTGATCTGGCCGAGACCGTGGCGGGATCGCAAATCATCTTCCGTGGCCTGTGCGCCTCGGCCCACAGCGCCGTAGACGAAAACGGTTTTCCCTGTTCCATCTATACATTCAAAGTCGTCGAGTCCATTAGCGCCGCGTCCGGATCGGATTCGAAAATCATAACGGTCAAACAGTTCGGCTTTCAAAAGGACAGCAAGCAACGAAAGGAATCGAGCGGTTTCTGTTCTATCGAAGGCATGCCGGAATATGAAATCGGGGAGGAATATCTTCTTTTCCTCGGGAAACCCAGCCGGTATGGCTTCACGGCGCCCAACGGCCTGACCCAGGGCGTCTTCCGATTTGTCGGCAAGGGCGCCGATCGCGCCGTAGTTAACGGAATGAATAACGGGAATCTCTTCACGGAGGGAATGAAATCCGCTGACGGACGGCGACGCATCACACCGAACGAGGGTGGCGAGAACTTCATGGGAACGGACAAAGGCCCCCTTCGCTATCGTCCCCTCGTACACGAAATCCGTCGTCTCAAAGCCGGTGGGGCCTTTGATCCTATTGAGGCGCAAGAGCGCTTCCGCCCTCATCGTGTTTCATTGAAAAAGAAAAACACCGCTGCCGGGGAGGCCGACCATGAATGATCCGACCTCCTCAAGTGTTCATGGATGTAAGGAGATTGTGGCACAACTGCCCTCGGCTGTGCACACCCATGAGATATCTGGCCGAGTGCGACAATTTGCGGACAGCCGTCGGCGCCGTCACGTTTTTTGCCTGCGACGCCACAAAAAACGCGCCGGCGCCTTAGCCTGTTCTCATCCACCTGGGGTTCCGCTCCCTGTTGGTCGCTCCACCCCAGGCTCGTATAAATCGTCCCTTCGGGACTTTTGGGCGCCGACCGCGGCCAGGGACGACGCCATGGGCGAGACGCCCATGCGACCTCGACCAATCCGATTTGATTTTTTGACTGAACTCGGCCAACTTTTTCGACAATCCCTGCAGGTGCTGTCGTTGTCGTCACTTTTTGTGTTTATTAATATGCCCCTGATCCTTCTGACTCTGACAACCAATGGA
>JADFCT010000188.1 GCA_017161665.1 Candidatus Sumerlaeota bacterium | reverse complement strand
GACAAGGACACCCTGAAAGACATTTCAACGGAATACCTGAACCTACTAGAAACATCCTCCGCCATATATGAAAAGAACGGCGACTACGCCTATGGGATATTCTGTTCCGCCTGGTGTCGCCTGATGGACGACGCGTCGCGGAAACTCTGCCACACTGAGGACAACGCAGTCGCCCTTGCTTCTGGTAAATGGCTCTGTCACGAGTCATGCTGGACGGATTGCTCCAAAAGGGCCATCGAGTCCCAATCACCGGTGGACATTGAATGCAGCGGAGGGATGCATCTTTACGCAGTACCTATCTTCTCCGCAGGTGAGGTCATCGGCGCCATCAACTTCGGATACGGAGACCCCCCTAACGATGCCGCAAAGTTGAGATCCCTGGCCGAGTCCTACGCACTGGATCCAAAGATATTGGCCCTGAATGCTGATGAATTTCCCTCCCGCCCGGCCTACGTTATCGAATTGGCCAAGCAACGGTTGCTGTCATCAGCCCGACTTATTGGAATCCTGGTAGAGCGCAAGCGGGCAGAGGACGCCCTGCGGGCGAGCGAAGGGAAGTTTCGTTCCATTTTTTCATCGATGACGGAAATCGTCGTGCTTCACGAATTGGTGTGCGATGAGGATAACAGACCGGTAAACTACAGAATTATTGACTGTAATCCGGCTTTCACTCGAATCACCGGCATAAGGCGCGAGAACGCAGTGGGCCGACTGGCTACTGATGTGTATGGCTCGGACAGGGCGCCCTATCTTGATGAATATGCTCGTGTCGCTCTGGCGGGCGAGCCTTGTAACTTCATCACCGCCTATGCGCCGATAGACAAGTACCTTGAAGTTCATGTGGCCAGTCCCGGAATGAACATGTTCGTCACCGTCACAACCGACATCACTGAGCGCAAGCGGTACGAAGACGAGTTGCGAAGGGCGAGAGAACTCTCCGAGCGCATTATTGAAGACGGACCGGTGGCTATCACTCTGTTGGACCGCGACGGGACGATTAACTTCGCGAATCGGCTTGCACAACGCCTCTTCGGTCTGACGAACCCCAATCTTGAAGTCCGCAGTTACAATGCGCCCGAATGGTTGATCACCGATGTGGACGGCTCTCATTTTCCCGAAGAACGTTTACCGTTCCGCCAGATCATGTCGACCGGTCAGGCCGTCTATGACGTCCAACATGCGATTACCATGCCCGATGCCTCTCGAAAAATACTCAGCATTAACGGAGCGCCGCTCCATGATGCGCAAGGTCAGATCGACCAGGTCGTGTTTTCCATTCAGGACATTACCGAACGCAAGCGGCTGGAGGAAGAGCGCCTGGAAATGGAACGTAAAATCCAGCACACGCAGAAACTTGAGAGTCTGGGCGTTCTGGCGGGGGGAATCGCTCACGATTTCAACAATCTGCTCATGTCCATCCTGGGACATGCCGACCTGGCGCTGGACGAATTGACGCCCACGTCTCCGGCGCGGGCCAATATCCAGCAGATCGAAATGGCTTCACGCCGGGCCGCCGATTTGTGCGCTCAGATGCTCGCCTATTCGGGCAAGGGACGGTTTATCATTGAGTCCTTTGATGTGAGCGCCATTATTGAGGAGATGACCCATTTGTTAAAGACTTCCATTTCGAAAAAGGCTGTTTTGAATCTTCAAATCGAAAAGAACCTGCCGAAGGTCGAAGGTGATGTGACACAAATACGCCAAGTCATCATGAACCTGGTCATCAACGCCTCGGAGGCCATCGGGGAAGGGATCGGCGTAATTCGCGTCGCAACCGGAACGTGCCAGTGTCAGACGGCGGACTTTCAGAACGCTTACTTCGAAGGGGAACCGGCCGAAGGACGGTACGTCCACATCGAGGTGACGGACACCGGGTGTGGTATGGATCAGGCCACGCTCGACAGATTATTCGAGCCCTTTTTCACAACCAAGTTTACCGGTCGCGGACTGGGCATGTCTGCCGTCCTGGGCATCGTCCGCGGACACAAGGGCATCCTGAAGGTCACCAGTGAAAAGGGGAAAGGCGCCACCTTCGAAATATTTTTGCCCCCTTCGACGGACTGTGACACAAGTGAGCCAAAAGAAGCTTCCCCACCCACCCATCTTGGAGCAAAAAAAGCGCGTATTTTGCTGGTCGATGATGAACTCTGCATCCGCGTATTGGGACAGAAGATGTTGGAACGAATCGGATTCCAGGCAATCACGGCAGCGGACGGACAGGAAGCCTTGGCCGTCTATGAGCGCGAGGGGGAGACGATTGATCTTGTCGTGCTGGACCTGACCATGCCGCACATGGACGGAGAAGAAACACTGCACGGACTTAAACGCCTGAATCCAGACGTGCGAATTGTCATGGCCAGCGGATATAGCAACCATGAGATCGAAACGCGGTTTGCTGGAAAGGGCCTACTGAGCATCATCCAAAAACCCTATACCATGGAGCAACTGAAAGAACGCCTGTATCCTCTCTTCGACAATTAACGATCAATCCATGGTTTCATACAGTTTTCGGCGATAAACATCGGCGACGACGGCCAGCACAATGACAACGCCTGTCACGATCCGCTTGATCGGTTCCGTGGCGCCGATCTGGATTAAACCGATTTCGATGACCGAGATGATCAACACGCCGATGAAACTATTGACCACGGAGCCACGCCCGCCCATGAGGCTGGTCCCGCCGATGACGACGGCAGCAATGGCCGACAATTCCAGGCCGACCCCTCCATTGGGATCGGCGGCCGACAGACGGGCGGCATAGAACAAGCCACCCAGTCCGGCCAGCAAACCAGACAGGGCGAAGACCGCAATTTTGGGCAGACGTGGATCCACACCGGACAAACGAACGACTTCTTCGTTGGTACCAATGGCGATCGCGTATCGACCGAAAACCGTTTGGACCAGGACAATCTGTCCGATCACCACCAGAGCAAATGCCACAATAAAGGCGGGGGACAAACCGAGCGCCCCCATTGGTTCGGCCAGCCATTCGACGGGGGCGCCAATGTAGATCATTTGAGAATTGGCCACCCAATAAGCCGCCCCACGGGCAATCTCCAGCATTCCCAGTGTAACGATGAAGGAAGGGACCGACCACAGGACCGAAATAACACCGTTGACCGCGCCACAGAGCAACCCTGTCAGCAAGGCGGCCAAGGCCGCCGCCGGCAACGACCACTCCCATTGCGTCATGGCGACACCGGCCAGCGTTCCGCTCAAAGCAGCCACGGAACCGACCGACAAATCAATACCGGCCACCACCAACGCAAACGTCATCCCCACAACAATGACCGTCAACGACGGGATTTGATTGTATAACATCTTGAAGGTCGAGGGGGTGAAAAAACTGTCCGTCGAAAATCCAAAAAATGTGATTAAAACGATCAGAATCCCCAGCATTCCCAAATGTTCAATGCCGAAAGACAGCCAGTGTCGCTGATTTCCCGCCTGTTTCATCCGCCTGTTCGCCTTTCCATATAACCACTGAAAGCCGCATCCATCAGCGCGTCGCGGCTCCAGTGGCCCCGACTGAATTCGCCAGCCACCCGTCCTGCCGACATGACAAGGATCCGATCACAAACGGCTTGGAGTTCTTCTAAATCACTGGACACCATGATAACCGACCGCCCCTGCGCCGTCAGTTCGTGGAGGAGACGATAGATGGCAGCCTTGGCGCCGACATCAATTCCTCGTGTTGGCTCATCGAAAATCAACACCGGGCAATCCCGCATGAGCCACCGGGCGATCAACACTTTTTGCTGATTGCCGCCGCTCAATCGCCCGACCAACTGCAGTGTGGACTCACACCGGATATCCAACTGCTCCCTCCACGTCTCGACCCAGTCGCGTTCTCGCTTTTTATGGAGCCAGACGTTTCCCCATGCGATTTCTTCAAGTCGAGCGAGGGTGGAATTGATACGAATGGACTGGGGCAATAAAAGGCCATCCTGGCGGCGATCTTCGGGAATCATTCCGATGCCGGCCCGCACCGCATCAGCGGGACGGCGGATGCGAACCGGTTGCGGACGGTCTTCCCGATACACAGCGCCCTTTTCGACGCCATCGGCGCCAAAAACAGCCCGCATCGTTTCGCTCCGCCCCGACCCCACCAGGCCGGACAGCCCCAGGATTTCGCCATAATGAGACTGAAAACTGACATTTTGAACGCGTTTGCCCGCGCAGAGTCCCTCGACGCGCAACGCCACGCTCCCACGAACGGAGCGGCGGGAGGGCGTCGTGTCAATGGCTTCGCGTCCAACCATCACTCGGATCAGTTCATCCGACGCAACACGTCCGGACTCAAAACGCCCCGCCACTTCCCCATCCCGCAAAACCGTTATTCGATCGGCAATCTGACGAATTTCATCCATCCGGTGGGAAATGTAAATCATCCCGACGCCTTCGCGCTTCAGCCTCTGGATATGCTCGAAAAGGTGATGGATCTCCGGATCCGTCAACGCCGCGGTGGGTTCATCCAATATCAACCATTTACACTCACGCGACAGGGCCGCGGCTATTTCAATCAACTGACGCTGACCAACTCCCAATCGCTCCATCGGGGTCCACGGATTCAAAGAATCCAGCCCCACCGTTCGCAGGGCTTCCCGCGCCTGATCCAATAAGTTTCGCCGACGCATGAAACCCCACCGGCGCGGCAGACGATTGAAAAAAAGATTTTCCGCGACGCTGAGTGTGCCGATCTGGTTTAACTCCTGCATCACAATAAAGACGCCGCGTGATTCCGCGTCTCCGCGCCCACGCGGCGCATAAGGATGCGCATCCAGTGACAAATCGCCGCCATCCGGTTTCGTGATCCCTGCAACGATCCGGGCCAGAGTGGATTTGCCGGCCCCGTTGGCGCCGACCAAAGCATGAACCTCTCCGGCCGCCAGCGTCAGCGTCACATCACGCAGCACCGGCGCAGCATACGATTTTGACAATTGATGGATCTGGAGGCGCGACGTTCCGTTCGCAATGGAAGGCATCATTTCTCCGACGGAACAATCAAATCCACGGGAGTTTGTTTATCCTCTGGCGTGACCGTATCCCGGAGAATTGCCAGCGCATACTCAATCCCATAGACCGCCAGTTGATCCGCATGTTGGTCCGCCGTCGCCAGAATCCGTCCATCCTCCAGCATCGGCTGGACAGCCGAGATATTGTCGAAACCGACAACGGCCACCTGTCCCACGCGATCGGCAGCCTTGACCGCCGCGACAGCGCCCAAGGCCATGCTGTCATTGCTTGCCAGAATGGCTTTCAGGTTCGGATACTCGCTCAAAATGGCCGAAGCGACCGTGTTGGCTTTTTCCGTCTCCCATTGCGCGCTTTGAACCGTGACAATCTTCATACCGCTCTCTGCCATCGCCTCTTCAAACCCCTTGCGCCGCTGCTGCGCATTAAATGCGGTCGGCACGCCTTCCAGGATGGCAACCTCGTCGCCTGCGGACAGATGCTTTGCCATTTCCAACCCCACCATCTTCGCGCCCTCATAATTATCCGGCCCGACGAAAGGGATGCGCGTCCCTTCCTTCTCCAAGATGGCCGCGTCGAGTTTATTGTCAATGTTGACCACAACAATCCCCGCGTCCATGGCCCGCCGACAAACAGATATCAGGGCCTTGGAATCGGCTGGAGCAATAACGATGGCATCCACTTTTTGAGCAATCATGCTCTCCACCAATGTCACCTGTTGCGCCGCGTCCCGCTCATCTTTGATACCATTGACAATCAATGCATACGCGCCGCCGGACGCCTTCTGATGCGCTTCGGCGCCATCGGCCATGGTTTTGAAAAATTCATTGGCCAGGGACTTCATTACCAGAGCGACCCGTGGCGCCGACGCGTCAGCGTCTGTGCTCAAATCTTCTTTTCCACAACCAGTCACGAATCCCGCCACCATCAAAACAGCGAAGCCATTTAATACAGCCAATCGAACAGGTCGGAACATGATGTCCTCTCTCTCGCTAAAGGGTTTTCCTGCGACAACCGCGAACCACGCTCCAATCAACGGGCATGGTTCGCGGCTGGCAACGTGAGCCGATTCAATGACACCACTCAACCAAACTCCCCCATGGGCGTCAAACACTCTTTGGCGCCCATGGGGATTTCATTACGGCCCCTCCACGACAATACCGGGCTGTCCCGGAGGAATAATCTTCGGGGCGCGTGGATCGTCAGTATTCATGTGGATTTCCACCCCATCAAACGTCCCTTTCGTCTTGATCTTCTTCAGGTACCCGGAATAGTTCGGCGCTATATTTTCGGAAGTCTCGTCGGGCGAAGCGGAATAGTCGGCGCCGGCATAGAAGAGGCCGGCAATACCCGCTTGACCAAAGACACTGTCCATATTCGACTCGCCATCGTATTCAGCGGCATAAACACCGGAAGCCACAGTCAATGCCGATGACGTGGCGCCGTCGCCCAGGCGACCGCCCAGTCCCTTCGCTTCCTTCACGGAAAGCGCCTTCATCCGGCCCCCCACGCACAATGTACCGGAGGTAATGTCGCCGCCTGCGATCAGAATTGAAACCTTGGTCTCATGGCTCATCAACCAGCGCACAGCCAAATCACCCGGACGGGGTATCGACGACTTCACGCCGGACGCGCTTTTCACCGTAAAGACGAGACCCTTTGTTACGATTTTCTTGATGGCCCCGATCATTCGGTTCCCCTGGATCGCCCCACCCTTGACCTTAAAGGTCTTGATGCTGGCAATCAGGTCCGTCTGATCCGATAGCGACGGAGCCGTCGTCGGCGCACGGCCTTCAAAGCCAGCCGCGCTGAGGTACTTCTCCTTCGTCGTCGAATCTTTCCAAACCTTGGAAGCCACGGACACTTGGCTGAAAGAAGCCAATGGCGCATCCAATTGTTCCAGTATTGCGCCGACAATCTTGACCTTGGAAGTCTTGACCTTTCCATTCTTGAGGTAGGCGTCGGCCACAACGATCCGTGTATGAGCCGCCTCGCGACCGGCATAGGTCATCGTGACCACTCCCAGGCTCTGGACTGAAATCTCACGGATCGCGCTTCCCTTGGTCTTGACTTTTTTCATGAGGCCATCACTGATCAACCGGTCCACAGGACCTTCCGTCAGGAAAGAGGCGAGACCATCAGGGGAATTCACCAGACGAATCGGCGGGGTATCCCGCTGATCGCGACTCCGTTTCTTGATCTTCAGTGTATCGTTACCACCACCACCGGCTGGAATCATCACCCCCATCGGTGAGATATCCAGCAGATCATCCGCCCGTTTACCATCGCGCTTGAAAACAAACGAGTAGTACTCAGACGGATTTTCATAGGCGATCTGATAGGCGCCTTCAAAGGCCACCGTCTCCCCGGCAGTCAGAACCTGAGACACATCAGACGGTATCGGCGTCAAATAGCCAT
>JADFCT010000187.1 GCA_017161665.1 Candidatus Sumerlaeota bacterium | reverse complement strand
TTTCCCATGTTCATAAAAATGGACACAACAAATGATGAAAATGGATTCGGGGCGTGGCGCGGTGGCATCTTTTTTTTGAACCATGAAGAAAAGAAAGAAAAAAAGAGGGTTGCGCTAATCGCCAAGGCGCAACGACGCAAAGCACAACGAGGCGCGGCGCCGCTGTCCTATCAGGCCCGCGCCCCAGAAGCAAAACATCAGAAAAGCCCCGAAGGCGGCGACGGCCATCCATCAGCCAATGCCTTTGACCAGTGATGGAAAGCGGGTCCTGATCATTCCCCGAGGGAGGATCAGGACCCGCTTTTTTATTGGGGCAAAACGCGCGATTTTTATTTCGCCCAAAGGGCGAGGAGGTGGCGTCTGTCGAGGTATATGGGGATGAGCATGGCGATCATGATGGCATCGCGGACCAGGAGTTGGAATCCGATTTTTTGGCCACCACCACTGAAGCAACCGCACTCGATGTCCAGGCCGCGCAGCATGGCCACACTAATGGCGACGACGAACATGATGAGCATTCCCAGGATGACATTGGCCGAAGGGCGGATCCAGACGCCAAGGAGAAGGAGAGCGCCGGCCAAGACTTCAATCATGGCTAATATGACGACGAAAGAGGGCAGGATACTGTTTGGAAGCATCTGATAGGCGCGGGTTTCCATAAGGAAAACCTGGGCGTTCAGGACCTTGGGGACACCAGCGTAAAGAAAGATCGCCGCCAGTCCCAGCCGACATAATAAGCCAAGGATGGCCAGGGGACCGACGGAATGAGATTCGCTCAGAGAAGGGGGGCATTTCGGATTCATTGCTCTTCTCCCTCGATAAGCGTGTCACCACCTGGCATGGCGCTGTCATCCATGGAATCATCATTGAACGCTTCAATGCCGTCGTCGTAATCGAGTTCCGGATCAATTCCATAGGCGAGGTTCAGGCCCGCCTGTTCCCAGGCGGGGAGACCGCCCACGAAAACGCGGACGTTTTCGGCCTTGTAGCCGTAGAGACGGAGTTGCTCAGCGACAATAAGGCTGGAACCACATTCCGGATCGCTGCAATAGACGAAGATAATGGCGTCATCGGGTATGGAGTCCAGGCGTTTGGGGCGACCGGATTTGAATTGCGTCAGCGGCTGGTTGATTGCGCCGGGGATATGTCCGCCTTCAAATTCATAGGGTTCCCGTACGTCCATGATTACAAAACGGACCTCAAACTCGTCGGGATCAATGCCGGATGTCAGCAGTTCGCTGACGGCTCGGACCTGCTCGGTTGACAGATAGTCATCCGACACTGCAATACCGGGTGGGGGAGGGGTGTCGGTCGGGAGGATCATGGATCGCAAGGGGATGCCGCCGGGCGCCAAGGCATTGAAAAGCAGCCCCAAGGCCGCTCCAGCGCCCACGATGATCATCGTCTTCATGGATGTGTTTACAGGATCTGTCATTGGGGATTATCTCACTTCGCTACCCGAAGGGAAGTCGGCATCCTGTGTCGTGATGAGGCACAGGCGATCGTCAATTGACGCGGCCAGGATCATCCCTTCCGATTTTTCGCCGCGCAGTTTCGCTGGCTTCAGATTCGCCACGACGACCACACGCAATCCGATGAGGTCTTCCGGCTGATACCAATTAGCGATGCCGGCAACGATTTGACGGCGTTCTTCTCCCAAGGCGACTTGCAGTATCAGCAAGCGATCGGCTTTGGGGTGTTTTTTGGCTTCCAGCACTTCCGCGACGCGAAATTGAACATTCATGAAGTCGTCAAAGGTGATTAACCCGCCCGCGGCCTTGATCGCTTCAGTGGCCTTTTCATCTGCGCCTGTGCCGTCTCCTTTGGTCGGCTTCGGCTTTTGCTCCTTTGCCGACTCGTTTCCCGGCAGGCCTTTGAGTGTTTGTATGCGCGGGAAGAGTGAATCGCCTCCGGGCGCCTCCGCCCCAGTGGCCAGACCGCCCCAGGTCATGGCTTCGTCCCATGTCGGAATCTCTTCCATGGGGGGGGCGCCTATTTGACGGAAGAGTTCGACACATTTTCCAGGAATGATCGGACTGAGCGCCACACCAGACAGACGAAGGATTTCGAGACATGTATAGAGAGTCGCTTCGACAAGTTCTGTGGCGCCTTCTTTGTGCTGGACCCAAGGTTCACGGACCACAATATAGCGGTTGGTGGCCCGGATCAGAGACAGGACCTCTTCGATAGCCTGTTGAACTTCAAATCTTTCAATGAGGCCGCGGACGCGCTTGGCCATGCGGGCGGCCATGTCAATCATCGCCTGATCTTTAGCGTCCACGTTACGCTGTATCGGAACGCGTCCGTCACAATACTGTTGAACCATTTTGACGCTTCGGCTGAGAAGATTGCCCAGATCGTTTGCCATATCCGAATTGACACGATCCGCAAACGTCTGTTCATCGACGCCACTGTCCTGACCGATGGTCATGTTGCGCATCAGGAAGTAACGGAATTCATCCACGCCATATTGATCGGCCAGCCAGAGGAAGAGTCCGCTGCCATGAAGCGTTTTGGACAGTTTGGAACCATCGGGCGCGCACCACCATCCGTGGGCCAGGATTTGGCGGGGAGGGGGCACATCAACGGAACGCAACATCATGGGCCAATAGACACAGTGTGGTTTGATTATATCTTTGCCAATCAGGTGAACCGCATTGGACCAATAGCGGTCGAATTTCGCCGGAGCGTCGGAGGCGTAACCCATCGCGGAAACGTAATTGATGAGAGCGTCATACCAGACATATGTGACGTAGTCTTCATCGAAGGGCAGCGGGATGCCCCAGGTCAGGCGCGAAGCGGGGCGGGAGATGCACAGGTCATTCAGTGGTTCGCGCAAAAACCCCAAAATTTCGTTGCGCCGGGATTCGGGGACAATAAAGTCGGGGTGCTCGTTGATGTACTCTATGAGCCATTGCTGATATTTGGACAACCGGAAAAAGTAGTTCTCTTCTTTTATCTCGATAATGCGTCCGGCCTTTACGTCATCCTGAAGTCCTCTGACTTCCATTTCGGTGACGAAGGCTTCTTCGCGGACATTATACCAGCCCGTGTACGAGCCTTTATAGATGTCCCCCTTGTCCCAGGCTTTTTGCAGAATCGCCTGAACGATTCGCTTATGACGGGGTTCGGTGGTCCGAACGAAATCGTCGTGTGATATTTCCAGTTTTTTCCAAAGATTTTGGAAATGCTGGGTCAATTCATCGCAATGCTCCTGTGAAGTCACATTGCGGGCCTGGGCCGCTTGTTGGACTTTGAGACCGTGCTCGTCGTTGCCGGTGAGGTAGTAGGTGTCGTGGCCGAAGAGTCGATGAAAGCGCGCCAGGACGTCACCGAGAACGGTTGTATACGCATGGCCGATATGGGGCTCATCGTTGACGTAGTAGATGGGAGTGGTGACGTAAAAAGTGTTGGCCGCTGTCATGAACGCATTCCTTGCAGAGACATGTTGATTCCGCCCCCGGTGGGGGGGGACGGATCATTTTCAGTGAGGGAGCATGATGGTGGAAGGCCGGTCCGGCGGGCAACCTTTTTCCGCGATTTGGACGGTCACTATGGCTGGGGCCATGTGAAAAAAGTGATGGAATCGGGGTCATAGCGTCGCCCCGGCGTCTGCAAGTGCCAATCGGTCAACAGGTTCAAGTCTCGCCAGTCCATCTCGCCGACTTTAAGTTCGGGAACCCGGATGGGGGCGTTCAGGAGTTTTCCGAAAATCTGACCTTCCGTCATATTTTCAATTTGGAACCAGAGGTGCTCACGGCTGTCGTCGGAGTCGGACGGCTCAATGGGAAAGCCGAGTTTGACAAAGAAGGCGTACCCAGGGTGGTCGCGATAGAGGTCAAACGCCTTGCGCAAGAGGGGAAGGCGCTGAATGGCGAGTTGGCGCATCCGTCGTGTTTCCAAATTACTGATATAAAAAATAGGCGCGCCCCGTATGATATCGAAAGCCTCAAGGGGCGGCGTCATGGAGGCGAAGGGGCCGATGCCCCGGCGGTGAATGATGACGCCGGAAGGCAGACGGTGATAGTCATCCCTGTCTTTGTCGCGGGCGCCGAGTTTTCCGGAAAACTTTCGAGCGGCTTCGGGCCAGGGGACCCATTCGATTTCGATGTTTTCGCCGGGTGAGAATTTGGTCCGAGCCTTGCCGGCGCCATGTTCGATGGCGCCGATGCAGACATGCTCCATCATTTCGACGGCTTCTGAAATGTAGGATGGGGGAATGTCAAACATCTCAAATTCGATGACACCGCACCGCAGAAGACCATGTGTATGGAGCCAGAGATGGTCCGGCCCCTCGGGATCATTGACCGAGTGAATACTGAACAGTGTTCGCGGGTGAGGGGCAATGTCACTTTGTGCGGCTTCCCGAAACCAGCGACCGGGATGGAGACTGCACGAGGATATGTCCAGAACCGCTGGGGCGTCCGGCGCCACGGCGTAGAGGACTTTGAGGAGTCGATGGTAGTCGGTCAGGGGATCGTCGCCCAGCGTGGTTCCCACACCCAGGGCCCAGACGGAGTCGTCAATCCGGTCCTGCTCGGCCGCCGTCATGCCGCGTCCTTCAAAATGCCAGTCATCGAGATGGATTTTGCGCTGAAGCCAGATCATGAATTCGGTGGTCGGTGGGTGGGAGGATCGAACATTTTCATCGTGATCCCATTCGATCAGGACAGAGGCCCGCCATCGGTCGCTGCTTTCCCGTTCGACAGGGGCGATGGCCCATTCACTGATGTTGTGATGACGATGCAATTCATTAATGGCGTCGCTGACCGAGGGCGGATCGCTTCGAGGATTCGAAACGAAGGCCATGACTCGGGACGCGAGTTTATCGGAATATTGAGGAGTGATCGCGGGAATTGTTCTTCTGCCTTTTGTATGATCTGGACTCGTCTCGAATGTTGGCGCCCTTCGAGCCGGTTTTGATGGCCAAAGTATGGGCGCACGATTCGATCGGACTCAAGGATTATGTGACGAAGGCCGATATAAAGCTTGAAATACGAGCGAAACGCAGTTGACGGTCTTCACATTTTATGGCATCCTTCATATGTGAAAATGAAAAATGGCTTATGGCGCAGTTCATGCCAGGTTTGTGTTACCGTCTAAAATCATTGCGCGTTAGATTATGTGTTGTTAGCGCATATTCAGGAGTGAGAGAAATGCAGATTCATCGTCCGGTTCGTCAAAACGTCATTTTGAATCGACTGCCTGTTTGGATGTGGTTATTAGGATTCTTAAGCCTGACAGGGCTGTCGGGATGGGGACAGTCTTTGGTGGATGGTGAAGGATACCTTTGGGATATCGATCCCGTTTATGGGGCGGTGGTCAATGGCACAAATGGTGTTTTCAATGGCGCATTCTATCTGAGCGTTAATGACGAAGCCTTCATATCGGAGACGCCGGCGACGGCCATTATGGACGGACGTGGTCTTGTCATGGGGCCGGAAACCGTCACGAGCTGGACGGTGACGCGGGAGGTGTATGTCTCTGACGCGGGGGGGTGGGCCCGATTTCGGGATACCTTCCATAATCCTCATGATCTGCCGACGACTTTCTCTCTTCGGATATATGGTTGGATGGATGCGTGGGATCGTTTCGAGGTGGTGGACTCTTCCAGCGGGAATTCATATGTGAGTTCGCAGGATCGTTGGATCGTCGGAAGCGGTCACGGAGAGGCGAACGAACAACCAACGGTGGGGATTAATTTTTGGGGGCCGGGTGGGGCCTGGTCCCCCAATCAAGTGTACGTGGCCTCTCATGGCTATTTTTATTGCGCTTACAATGGAATCGTGCCGCCAGGGGAAACACTTGTTTTCATGTATTACGCGGCCCAACGCCACTCGGCGGAATCGAATGTCATCGAGGCCTCCGGGCGGGACTTCCTGCCCGATGCGGGTCTGGTGGGCTTGCCGTCAGATGCCCTGATCAGCAACTGGGGGGCTGAGGATTTGGTTATTGCGCCCGGATTTCATCGTTTCGCGGTATCCGGTCCCTGGGGGGGACCTTTTGCGCCCACCCGTCAGGAATACGAGTTTTTAAACCGCGGCGATGAGGCGCTGCCTTGGGAAATTGGCGTGGAGGATGCGGTCGGCTGGCTGAATCTGGATACAACGGGCGATACCCTTGAACCCGGAACGAGCCAAAGTGTCACGCTCACCCTGGATTCGGCCGAGGCCGCTTCACGGGCTCCTGGCTTCTATGAGGGATGGGTGGTGACGACCGATACGCTTTCGGGCAAGACGCGCCGGATGCGGGCCAATCTTGAAGTGCTGGATTGGCTTCAGATTGAACCCGAGGGAACCATCGAATTTCAGGGGCTCCGGGGCGGGCCCTTCAATGTTTCCGAAACAACCATTACATTGCGCAATGTGGGGACGGGACCGCTGGATTGGTCGGTGTCGCACGATGCGAACTGGTTGACGGTGTCGCCGACCTCCGGAGTGGGATTGGCGCCGGGGGCTTCGGTTTCAGTCTTGGCGCGCTTGAATGAACAGGCGAGCCAAATTCAGAGCGCCGGAACGATTTCTGATCACTTGAACCTGTCCGATGTGACGAATGGCTTTGATTATCAGCGGACGGTGAATCTGGATCTTCTCACCCCGGTTTATGTTGATGATTCGGCCACGAGCGATGTGATGGACGGTCGATCTTGGGAAACGGCTTTTTCGACCATCGGAGCAGGGCTTTCCGCGGCGGGCTCCCGGGACGGGGTGGTTTGGGTTGCCGCTGGTGATTATTTTGAAAGCCTGAATGTTTATAGTGGCATTCATCTGTATGGTGGCTTTGCCGGGACCGAGTCTGCGCTGTCTGAACGGGACTGGACGGCGAATGAGACGACGATCCGAGGGGGCAACTCCGCCGGCATTCGACTGAACTATATCCAAAATACGGTCATCGATGGATTTACGGTTCGTGGGTGCGAGACTTCCGGATCGGGTGGCGGTATGTATTGTTCGTCCGTTGGCGCCACGGTCCGGATTGTGAATTGCCGTTTTGTGGAAAACAGCGCATGGAGTGGCGGTGGTGTCTATGCCTATTGGTCCTCACCGACCTTTGTCAATTGTGAGTTCAGCGGGAATACGGCTCATTATGGCGGTGGGTTGTACCTGGAATACGGACAAGGTGTTTTCGAGAACTGTCGCATCGTTGGTAACTGGTTGAAGGGATCCGGTTCGGGGGGGGGGCTGTACTGCAATCAAGCGTCCTCCCGGTTCGATCATTGTGTGATCAGCGGCAATGCGGCTTCCGATTCCTTGACAGATGGATACGGTGGCGGTTTTTATCTTGCGGCCTCGGAACTGATTTTGACGGGGTGTCTGATCAGCGGTAACTACGCGGGGAGCGAAGGCGGGACGGTGTACGCGACGAATTCGGATTGGACCGTCGTCAATTGCACACTTGCTTCCAATGGCGCTTGGGA
>JADFCT010000186.1 GCA_017161665.1 Candidatus Sumerlaeota bacterium | reverse complement strand
GGGCTGTGTCCATCCGTTTTTCTCCTTCGGCGGTCTCCTAATTGGAGAGCCGAACTTCATTGCTTAAATCCATGCCTTGAATGGCGGCGCGCGCCAGTTTCGCATAAATCGGCTGTTGTTGCGGGTCCGGCTCCTCCGCGTCGGCGTCATCGACCAACGCCTGAAAGATCAGCCGGGCCTGCGCGGCATTGCCTTTGCGGACATAGAGTTGCCCCAGCCGATATCGGATGCGGGAATGATCCGGCCGGTCCGGAAACCGTTTGACGTATTGTTCATAGACACGAATCCCGCTGTCGATTTGATCCTGATCATCATACAGCTTGCCCAGACGGACCAGCAGTTCGGGCGCCGTGGGCGATTGCGCCAGCGGAATGCCGGCCTCATAGATCATGAGCAGATTTTCATTCAGGACCTTGGCGGCCAGATCAAAGTCGCCCGTCGCCTCGTACTGATCGGCCAGCATGGTCGAGGCCGTCGTGCGTGGATCGAGCCCCAGGGATTTGTCGCTGCGGGTGATTTCCAGGGCCTGCCGGGCGCGATCCCGGTCGCCGAGGGCTTCAAAACAGCGGGCGTGTTCAATGTACTGCGCGTTATCCAGTTGATCGGCAAACCGAACCGACCGTTCATTCAGCGTTTTCAATGCGCCACGCGGGTCGCCTGACCGTAGTTGCGCAATGGCCAGTTCCTCCATCACCTGAATCGGCGCGGGGGGCGGTTCCCAGGCATAGGCCGTGTCGATGTCCCGGACGATTTGTCGCAGGATCTCCGCTGCCTCGGCAAAGAAGCCCAGTTCCGACAAGGACATGGCCTGACGCTCCTTGGACCCGGTCCAGGCTTGCAACGCCTGGCGGGCCCTGGCCGGATTGGCCCTCACGGCTTCGGCATACTCTGAAGAATGGGGATCGACCTCCAGCATGTCCATCCAGGGCTTCGCTGTTTCGAACAGGGTCAGGACCTGATTATAGTTCTTTTTCTCAAATGCCCGGCGAACGCCTTCATTGAAGTTGGCGGCGAAGTACTCATCAACCAGGTCGTTGACCGTCGCGCGTGGGAAGCGCTGGCGCACCCGTCCCGCGGCCAGAAGGGCTTCAATGATTTCATCCCGCTGGACCAGCATTTCCACCCAGGAGACCCCGGCCTCATAGCGATTGGTCCGTGACGGGGATTTTTCGAAAAGGCGGATCAGCGCATCCACCGGCTGGCGATAGGCCAGGCTGTCGCTGCGTTCATCAATCCTGCGAAATTCTCCCGAACCTTCGACGATTTCCCATGTGGGGGGCAGCCCCGCCGCTTCCCGCTGACGGACCCGTCCCTGATCCAGATGGCCCAGCCGGGCCAGTTGGAGTTGGGCCTTTTCGCCCAGGTCCACGGTGAAGGGCGGCTCCGCCTCTTTGGGATTGGCCGGATTGGCCAGCCCGGCGCCCTGCTCCAGTATTTTGCAATGCCGCGCGGCAATATCCAACTGCTCGCTGATCTGCCGATAGCGGGTCGCTTCGTCCAGATCCGGACGACGGTTGAGTTTATCCGCTTTGCGCAGGGCGCTTTGCACGACCAGGAAATGGGCCTGCGCTTTTTCGGGCACGGGCTTTAATGTTCGCGGCTCGGTGATCTGCCGCAACAAGTCATACGCCACATCCTCCCAGTCCAGCCCCGAATCCTCCGCGCCCGTCAGAAGCGTATCGGCCACCTTCAATAACCGGGGCGGACTGCCGGTCAGCGGCGCCGTTGTGATTGCATACATATCGACGAAATGCTCAAAGGCGGCCACTTTCAGCGACGGATTGTCCCCATCCATTTCCGTCAGGGTCAATTCGCCCAGCAGGTAATGGGCTTCGGCCATACAGGCCGTCCCGGGGAAGGATCGGACAAAATCCTCCAGCCGCGCCCGCGCCTCTTCGAGTTGCCTCTCCTCCAGCAAAACCCGGGCATAATGGATTCGCATCAGATCGACAAACGGCGTCGTGGCGCCCTGAATGGCCGCCCGGATCGAGGCCAGCATCTCCGGGCGATAGCCCTGATCGCGATAGATTTGATACAGACGGAAGTGAATGAACGGCGCCCATACGTCATCTTCCGGGACCACCTGAAGATACAGTTTGAGAGCGTTGACGGTATGATTGAACCGATTGGGGGCCAGGCTGCGATAGGCGCATTCGGCGCGGGCGAACAGATGATCGGCAATGTTCAGGTGGCGGGGGTGATCGAAGACCTGGGCCGACAGACTGCGTGAGGCGTCGTACCAGCGGAAGACCTCAATTTGATTATGACTGCGCGGCACGTCCTCGGTCATCTTCAGGATGGCGGCGAACAAAAAACGCTCCAGATCGTCCTCGCGCGCCGTCCGCGTGCGCGCGTCCGTCATAAAGGGACGAATTTTCAACGCATCCGCCAACGCCTGCACTTCGCCTGCCTGGCTGGAATACATCATGGACTCGGGCAACGGATAGCCCGAGACAATCGAACCCGGCGGCAGAATCGACGTGGAGGTCGGCCCGTCGGGCGCCTCGGTTTCAATGATAATCTGAAGCAGGGGCGGCGCGTCCATGCTCCAGAAATTCTGAACCGCGCGCGCGGGAGGAACCGGTCGTCGCAATTGGATCTGGATCGATTCCCAAGGGTGAAACGGGCCGCCCGGCGCCCGCTGCGGCGTGACCGACTCGATCCGGGAATCACTGCGCAGAAAATCACTCTCTCGCAAATTCACATTTACATTCGGCCAGGTCAGGGTGATCCGGCGGCGATCCTCACTGAGCGCGAGGCGATATTCGAAGGATTTGTCGAATTCCAACAGCAATTGCGAGACCGTCGCCTCATCATTGAGCCGGACCCCCACGCAGGTGGCGGACATGAAGGATTCCCGATCCTGCGCGCGAGCGGTGGAAATCGTCAACAAACCGACGACCAGCCCCAGCACGAACCCAGGCAGGCTTCTCCGATGGCAGGATTTCGTCAAAATCATGACTCGCTAATCCGATTCAAGACACAGCAAACAGGTTCACAAGAGTGTACGCGCCCCAGGCGGCATTTCAAATTGAATCACCCCTAAACGGCCGTTTTGCAGCCGTAAACAATAGAATGGATCCGACAACCTTCCCCGAATCCCCAGGCAGCGCGCCGCCAAAAGACCTCGGAAAAGGAAACTGTAAGAATAGAGAACAGCAAATTGGGCGCCTTAAAGAAGGAAAGCGGCGGGATGGGCAGAAATTAAGAAAGGTCCGGCATCGCGCTCAGGCGCGCCAGCGCAGCCAGCAGGAAAAAAACAAGCAGCAGGGAGAACGGCAGATGAAAGGGAAACATAAACAGCGAGTCCACAAAAACGACCAGAAGGGCTGACCGGAGATAATCGGTCCAATCGTTGGGATTCATAGGATTATTCCGCGTTTGTCCCTGTCGCTCCCGCGGCGCCCTTGGCCCAATCCCCCCGGCCAGCAGAAACAGAAAAATCCAGGCGGCCAGCCCGGGCAGTCCCTGTTCGGTCATCAGTGACAGCCATTCGTTATGAGGGTGCTCCGGAGGGACGGCGTTCATCCGCGTGACCGCGTCCTCCCAAAGGCCCCAATCGTCGCGTTTTTGACGTTTGGACACATAACTCCAGAACAGCGCATCGTAAGCGCCGACGCCATGACCCAGGAAAGGGGCCTCGGCGATCATGTCGGTGGCAATGAGCCAGGAAAAAAGGCGGGATTGGATTTCCACGCGACCGCGGAGCCGTTCGCCCAAGTCATAAACGGGTCGACTCCAGGGCGTGGGAAAGACAACGGGGATCACCAGAATCAGAAAGAAGCCGATCGTCAGCATTCGACGGAAAGAAATGAGGGGCCCCGCGCCGAATCGCCCGCGGCGCCGAAGGAACAGATAAACCGCCCCCACCATCAGCCCCAGCCAGATCCCCCGCGCGCCCGTGAAAACCAGGGCCATGAGGAGAACAAACACCCCCACGCCCCGGAGCCACCGTCCCAGCCGCCCGCCCCCGCCCCCGCCGAGGATCAGAAAAACCAGCGGGCCCAGGGCGGAAGCCAGATGATTGGGATGGCCGAATAGCGACCCCACCGCCATCTTTCCCGGAACGCCTTCGCGTACGCCCACCCCCAGACCGTTCAAGATTCCAAGGATCGCCAAAACCGCGCCCACCCACCCCCATCCGGCCCGGTATCGGTTGAGGTCGGCCGCCTCACGGATTGACAAGGCGAAGAGTCCCCAGAAGACGAAAGCCGCCAGGGACAGGCCAAGGATCGGCGCCAGATTGACCCCGTCGGGCGCTCGAAGGCCGCCCAGGATCAAGGCCGCCAACGCCCACCCCCCACCGATTTGCCAGCGCCGGGGAATCAGAGGCGAGGGGCAGCGGCGCCCCAACAGCCCCAGACCCAGAATCGGCGCGCCCAAAGCGCCGGCCAGAATCAGGACCGCTCGCTGACCGTCGGACGGGCCATCCAGAAAAGCGAAAAATCCCAGCGGTATGGCCGGAATGACCGCCAGCCCGACGATCCGAACCAGGCGCTCAACCCCGCCGCTCATCATGTCCTCGTCAATCTTCATACCGTCGTCTTCCAGCCCTGGGGCGTCAGGTAACCCAGACGCCCAATGTCGCGCGGGCCTTTAAGGTCATGGGCGCATGGCGCCACCGTTTGTCTTTTTTTACGATATCCCCTATTTTTTGAAGAATTGCTCCAGGATCTTTTTTTTTGAAACCGCGAATGAACGCGAATGGACGCGAATTTAACAACGCATCGCAATCCCGGCTCGTCATCTGCGCAGGCGCCCGGCTGAAGCCGGCTAACCCAAATTCCGCAGTTATGAGGGCTCAATGCTCAAAAAGAACCCTTTTTCCACTCTTCCGGACAGGTTCGGGTGGCGCCCCTGCCGGGGTGTCCCTCCAAGACATCCCTTGACATCGCATCGTGGATCAGGCGCAATCGTTTATCCTCAACGAACAGGAGTCGGTTTATGGAAAAGGCAATGCTGTTTAAGGCCGTCGGGATAGCAAGTTTCGTTTCCCTACTGGTTTTCGGATGTGATGACCAACCGGCGTCAACGGGTTCTCCGTCTTCGACGTCTGCCCGTCAACCGAGCCAACCCCCTCCGCCGCTCCAAGCCCCCGATGGGTCCGTTACGATTCGACCGGTATTCCAGCCCGGGGACTATGTCATGGTCCGCTCGGATATTTCGGAAAATACGACCCTAATAGGCTCAATGAGGCAGCCGTCCAAGACCGAGCAGACGCAGTGGATGGATATTATCATCTCCGAACCGGATGGCGAAGGCAAAAAAACACTGACCGCAACGATCACCCGTCTTAAAATGACGGGAGCAAATCTATCCGTGGATACCGACGATCCCAACTCCATTGTGGGGATGGGAGCCATCTTCGGGAAACTCGTGGGCAAAGAAGTCGCCATGTCCGTTGCCCCCGACGGTTCGATGACTCAGGTCAAAGGTTTGGATGCGCTGTTTGACAGCATGGGCGACGGCGACCCGATGGCCGCCAGCCTGATGCCACAGATCAAAGCCCAATATCAAGAGGGTATGTTGAAGCAGTTGTTCGATGTGGGCCAGAAAAACTATCCGACCGATCCCGTCAAAGTCGGCGATCAGTGGACGGCGTCCTATGAGCAACAAATGCCCATGATCGGCGCCATGCAGGTTCATTCCGATCTGACGCTGAAGCGCCTGGATGAATCGAGTCCGATGACGGCGATGATTGACTTCACATCTAAAATGACGGCGACGGGGGGCGAAGAAATCCAGATGGGCGCCATGACGATGGCCTTTTCCAAGGTGGACATCACACAAACGGGAACGCTGACCGTGGACGTGGCCGCCGGAATGACCCGGCGCCAGACGAGCGCCGGAACCGGCTCCATGGACGTGGCCATGAACGGCGCGGGACAGGACATGTCCATGACGGTTGAGATCAAGACCCAGTCGGAAGTCACCCTGACGCCGAATCGGTAAATGTAAGATTCCTTGAGGAATCCCGACAGGATGAGTGATATGAGAATATGTGTTTATTGCGCCTCCAGTTCGGCGGCCCCTCGGATCTATGTGGAGGCGGCGCGCGCGTTGGGCGGGGCCCTGGCCGACCGAGGTCATGAACTGGTTTATGGCGCAGGCAACATCGGCCTGATGGGCGTTCTGTCGCGGGCGGCGCGCGCAGGGGGCGCCCGGGTGACGGGTGTGATCCCGGCGTTTATGAATCTCAAGGGGCTGGCCGATCCCGAATTGTCCGAAATCGTGGTGACCGATGAAATGCGGTCGCGCAAGCGCGCGATGGAAGAGCTGGCCGACGCCTTTATCGCCTGTCCCGGCGGGCTGGGGACGCTGGAAGAAATACTGGAAATTCTGACCCTCAAGCAGTTGGGGCGGCTGGACAAGCCATGCGTCATCCTGAACACCGCGGGCTTTTACAGCCACCTGATCGCGCAGATCGACTATGCCATTGATCAGCGCTTCATCAAATCCGGGTATCGGCAGTTGTTCCATGTGACCGATTCGCCGCAGGAGGCGTTGGATCACATTGAGTCCTACACGGAATTTGAATCACAGGACAAATGGTTTGAGGAGGCCCCGACGTCCGAGGGGCCGAATGGAGTCAAAAGCAATTGACTCACAGGATCGGGGGCGAAACAATGTCCTCGTCATCTGAAGATAAGGAATCGAAAACGGAATGGCCTCCGAGTTCCGACGGAGGCCAACGAGAAAAGGAGAGATTATATGATCAGCGAAAAAATGCAGGAAGCCTTGAATGGCCAGATTCGCGAAGAGGTTTTTTCCGCCTATTTGTATTGGTCCATGTCGGCCTATTTCGAGGGCAAGAATCTGGGCGGCTATGGCTCGTGGTTCCGCACGCAGGCGATCGAAGAGATGGCGCACGCGGAGAAGTTCTTCAAGTTTGTCCTGGATCGCGGCGGCGCCCCCATCCTTCAGTCCATCGACGCCCCGCCCGCTGTCTGGGATTCGCCGCTGGCGGCGTGGGAAGACGCCTACAAACACGAGTGCCACATCAGCAGTTGCATCAACAAACTCGTGGCCGTGGCCAAGGACGAAAACGACAACGCCACACGCAATATGCTGGAATGGTTTGTGAATGAGCAGGTCGAGGAAGAAAAAACAGCCGATGAACAGGTTCAGAACCTCAAGCTGATTGCCGACAATGGCTATGGCCTTCTGATGCTGGACCGCGAAGCGGCGCAGCGCGTGTTCGCGGCGCCCGCCGCTGAATAAACGCGTAGTCGCGCGCTGGTGGAACCGCAGATGGCGCAGATTTCCGCAGATATTCAATAATTGCGCGCGGAGGGAACCGCAGATGACGCAGATTGCGGCAGATACTGAATAAACGCGTAGTCGTGCGCGGAGGAAACCGCAGATGACGCCGATTGCGGCAGATACTGAATAAACGCGTAGTCGCCCGCGGGGGGAACC
>JADFCT010000185.1 GCA_017161665.1 Candidatus Sumerlaeota bacterium | reverse complement strand
CCGGCATTGCTGGCGCCGATCCTGGACGGATCGGCGCGTGTTGTTTTCGGCTCGCGTTTCCTGGAAGGGCGGCCGGTGATGACGCCCTTACAGTACCTCGGCAATCGTATCGTTACGGAAACAATCAATCGCTTGTACAAGACGCGCCTGACCGATGTGGAGACCTGTTATCAGGTCTTCCCCCGGGAGATTTTCGACGGCATGAAGATCGAAGCCAATGACTTCGCCTTCACGGTCGAGTTGACGGCCAAGATGATCAGCGCCGGTTATGCGATCCTGGAAATTCCGATTCGGTATATCCCCCGCGGGCGAGCCGAGGGCAAGAAACTGCGGTGGGGGGACGGTTTCGCCTCACTCTATGCCATCTTCAAGCATCGCTTCTGGGGATAACGCCCCCCCACTGAACGATATGGAATCCTGATTCGGGGAGAAAAAACGTGACAGCCATCGCTCCTGTTGTTGAACCGCCGCGTATGGAACGCCGTGAGGATCATATTGTTTACTTTGACGCGATCCGCAAGGACTATGGATCGCTGCGCGCCGTGGATGAACTGTCGTTTGGCGTGCCGAAGGGATCGCTGTTTGGTTTTCTAGGGGCGAACGGGGCTGGCAAGAGCACGACGCTGAAAATGCTGCTGGGCTTGTGTCGGCCCACAGCCGGGACGTTTTACCTCTTCGGCGAAAACGGGTTGGGGCGATCCGACTTGCGGCGCCATGTGGGGGCGCTGATCGAGTATCCGGCCTTCTATGACTATATGTCGGGACGGGCGAACCTTGAAATCTTTGGTCGCCTGGCCGGCGGGGTGACCTCGGATCAGATCGACGCGTTGCTGGAAGCGGTGGGATTGACGGTGGCGGCGCGCCGCAAGGTGGGGGGGTATTCCCAGGGAATGCGTCAGCGTCTGGGGGTGGCCCAGGCGTTATTGGGCCAACCGAAACTGCTGATTCTGGATGAGCCGACCAATGGGCTGGATCCCGAGGGTAGCCGTGAAATGTGGGCGCTGTTGCGGCGCCTGGTGGCCGAAGAAGAGATGACCATTCTCATTTCCAGTCACCTCCTCAACGAAGTGGAAGAAGCCTGTGACCAGGTGGCGGTGATCGACCTCGGACGGCTGGTGTGTTGTGAGCGGGTGGAAGACCTCAAGCGCGGCGAGGCGGGGCGGGTGGAAATTGAGTTTGTCGATGAAGCCACGACCCTCCGGGCGCGGGACTATCTGGCGGGGCGGGAGGACGTGATCATTCTGGAGGATCCCCTGGCCGAGGCGGCGGTTACGAAGATCAAGGTGTCCCTGGAGGGGCTGACGGCCGCGGAACTGAACCGGGGCTTGTTCGAGGCGGACCTGCCATTTCATTTCATCCAACCCAAAGACCGGACGCTGAAAGACTATTTCTTCCGGATGCGCGCCGGTTCCCGCGAGCGGATCGGCGCTGAATAAAGGCCGTTTGTGTGGCATTCCCCTTTGGGCTCGCGTATCGGGCTTGACATACAAAAAGGGCTGCGAATATGTTGGTTCGCTCTTGGGAAACCCATGGCGGGCGCGCACAGTGTCTGCGCGCCGGGTTCCTTATTGTCAGGAAGGTAAACGATTATGGCTTTGGTGGTTCAGAAGTTCGGCGGCACGTCTGTTGCCGATACGGAAAAAATTCGCAATGTGGCGAGAAAAGTCATCCGTGAGCGTGAAGCGGGCAATGATGTCGTGGTGGTGGTCTCGGCCATGGGGAAAACGACGGACCAGCTCCTGGCCATGGCGTATGAACTGACCCAGAACCCCTCGCTGCGGGAATTGGACATGCTGGCCTCGACGGGCGAGCAGATTACCATCGCCCTGTTGGCGATGGCCCTGCATGAGATGGGCCATAAGGCCGTTTCCATGACCGGTCCGCAGGTCGGCATCCTGACCGACAACATCCACTCCAAGGCCAAGATCGTTCAGATCAGCGACCAGCGTTTGCGCGAACAGCTGGAAACAGGGCATATTGTCATTGTGGCCGGCTTCCAGGGGGCGACGGTGGATGGCAGTATCACCACGCTGGGGCGCGGGGGGTCGGATACGACAGCCGTGGCGCTGGCCGCTGTGCTGAAGGCGGACTGTTGTGATATTTATACGGACGTCAATGGTGTTTATACCTGCGATCCACGGCTGGTTCCCAACGCCCGGAAGCTGGAGGCCATTACGTATGATGAGATGCTGGAACTGGCCACGCTGGGGGCGCGGGTCTTGCACAATCGCGCCGTGGAATTTGCGAAACGATATAATGTGCCTTTGCAGGTGCGCTCTTCATTCAACGACGAACCGGGAACGATGGTTGTCAAGGAGACCGGAAACATGGAAGACATTATTGTCAGCGGTGTGGCGTATAATCGCACGGAAGCTCAGATCAAGGTGTATGGCCTGCCCGACCATCCCGGTGTGGCGGCCGAGTTGTTCAAAGCCCTTCACGATGCCCGTATCGTCGTGGACATGATTCTCCAGAACGTGGGCCATGACGACACAAACGACTTGTCCTTTACCGTGGCCCGTGAGGATTTGAATGCGGCCCTTGACTGCGCCAAGGCCGTGGCTGAGCGGGTGGGCGCCCGGGAAGTGATCGTCTCGCCCAATATCGCCAAGGTTTCCGTCGTCGGCGCCGGCGTCCAGAGTCATACGGATGTGGCGGCCAATATGTTCAAGGCTCTGGCGGACAAGCAGATCAATATTCAGTCGATTTCCACGTCGGAAATCAAAATTTCATGTATCATCGCCGAAGAGGATGTGGACAAAGCCGTCCAGGCCATTCATGACGCCCTGGACTTGAGTGTGGGATCTGTCTGATCCTTTAGGGCCTCGGGAGTGGGACGCCATGGCGAAAAAGAACAAAAAAAACACCAAGGATGAATCTGGGAATCGCCTGATCGCCACCAATCGCAAGGCTCGACACGAATACCATATCGAGCGGGTTTATGAAGCGGGGGTGGCCCTGCGGGGGACCGAAGTCAAGTCCTTGCGTCAGGGGCACGCCAGTCTGGTGGACAGTTACGCCTCTCCCGAGGGGGGAGAGATCTGGGTCCACGACATGCATATTCCGCCTTATGAACAGGGCAACCGCTTCAACGTGGACTCCAAGCGCATGAGGAAACTCTTGCTTCACCGGTCGGAGATCAATAAAATCATTGGAACCGTCTCACAAACGGGCTACACGCTGATCCCGTTGCGGCTGTATTTCAACGCCCGCAATCGCGTGAAACTCGAACTCGGCGTCTGTCGCGGGAAAAAAGCCTACGACAAACGCCAGACGATCAAGGAACGCGACCTGGATCGGGATCGGGATCGCGAAATTCGGGACTATCGGCGCGACTAGATAGACGGACAATTGACTATCGGGAGCAATTCATGGAAATCAAGCGGATTGGCGTGATGACAAGCGGTGGTGACGCGCCGGGCATGAACGCGGCGGTTCGGGCCGTGGTGCGGACCGCTCGGAATTTTGGATGGGAAGTCATGGGCATCATGCGTGGCTACCAGGGCATCTTTGATCGCGACTTCACCCCCATGATTTCGCGTTCCGTCAGCGGGATCATCTCGCGGGGCGGTACGATTCTCAAATCCGATCGCTGTATGCAGATGTATGAATCCGAAGGCCGCGCCGAGGCGGCTTGTATCCTCAGGGAAGAAGGCATCGACGCCCTGGTTCTGATTGGCGGCGACGGCACCTTTACGGGCGCCATGATGCTGGCCGATGAGCATGGTGTGCGATCCGTCGGCGTTCCGGGCACCATCGACAACGACCTGTATGGATCGGATTATACGATCGGATTCAACTCCGCCGTCAATACGGCCGTCAGTTGCATCGATAACCTGCGGGATACCAGCGATGCCCTGGACCGCGTCTTTCTCGTCGAAGTCATGGGGCGCGGCAGCGGCTACCTGGCCTGGATGGTGGGCTTTGCCGCCGGGGCCGAGGAAATTCTGGTCCCCGAGACGCCAACCGATATTGAAGGCATTCGCCGTCATATCGAAGAGGCCCGTTCCAAAGGCAAGCAGTCCATGATTATTGTTGTCGCCGAAGGCGATGAGGAAGGCAATGTCCTGGAGCTAAAAAAGAAACTGAACCTGCCCGATCCCCCCTATGAAGTGCGCACGGCGATTCTGGGACACGTCCAGCGTGGCGGGCGGCCGTCGGCCATGGACCGATTCCTGGGCCAGCATCTGGGATATGAGAGCTGTGTGGCCCTCCAGAAAGGCGTCACCGGCGTCATGGTCGGTGTTGTGGCCGGCCAGGTGACCCTGACGCCGTTCAAGGACGCTATCGAGAAGGCCAAGACCTTTGACATCTCGCTGTTGGATACGGCCATGATTCTGGCGCGATGAAAACCGGCCGAAAAACAAATCCTGAGGGGCGAATCCTTCCACGGATGCGCCCCTTTCATATTTTGAACCGTTTTGTGTCTTATCCATGATTACTGCAAACAATCTGACCATCTATCTCGGCGGGGAATTGATTCTGAACGACGCCACCTTCCAGGCCCCGGATGGTGAGCGCATCGCCATTGTCGGCCCCAACGGCGCCGGCAAGTCCACGCTGATGAAAGCCATCAAGGGGCTGGTTTCCGTTGAGTCCGGGGAAGTGCTCCTGCCCAAAGGCTCCACGATCGGTTATCTGCCCCAGTCGGCCAATCTTGTCAGCCATCGGACGATCCGCGAGGAGATGCGCTCGATTTTTGAGGATGCGCTGTCCGCGTTCGGAGAAATGGAAGATCTGGAACACCGAATGGGTGAGGTCGATCACGAGACGGACGCCTTTCGGCATATCGCCACCCGCTACGACTTCCTTTTGTCGGAAATCAACCGGCTGGACGCGTACGCCATGGACGCCAATATCGGTCAGGTTTCCGCGGGTTTGGGATTTGCCACATCGGATCTGGACCGGTCCTGCGGGGAATTTTCCGGCGGTTGGCAAATGCGCGTCGAACTGGCCAAGGTCCTCTTGGCGCGACCGGACATCCTGCTCCTGGACGAGCCGACCAACCACCTGGACCTGGAAACCATTCAGTGGCTGGAGGAATGGATTCTGAACCTGAAGGCCAATGTCCTGTTCGTCTCGCACGAACGCTCCTTCATGGACCGGCTCGCGGATCGGATTTTTGAAATCGACCGAACCCAGTTGACCATCTATAAAGGCAACTATTCCGATTATCTGGATCTGCGGGAGGAACGCCGATTGATCCAGCAGCGGGCCTTTGAGAATCAGCAACGGGAAATCGAACGCGCCGAGTCTTTTATCACCCGGTTTCGCGCCCAGGCCAACAAGGCTGCCGGCGTCCAGAGCCGCGTCAAGATGCTGGAAAAACTGGAACGCCTGACCCCGCCCACCAGCGATGCGGCCACGATTCACTTTCAGTTCCCCCAGCCGCCCCGATCGGTCAAGGAAGTCATTCAAATCAAGGATGTGCGACAGAGTTACGGCGACCTGACGGTTTTTGAGGATGTGAATTTGACCATCTATCGGGGGGAGCGCGTGGCCCTGGTGGGCGTCAACGGCGCCGGTAAATCGACGCTGATGAAGCTCATTGCCGGCGAGGAAAAGCCGACCGCCGGTCTGTGTGAAATTGGATTGAATGTGGAAAAACAGTATTTCGCGCAATATGAAGATGACGCGCTGCGTTCGGGGTATACGGTCAAGCAGTCCCTGGAATCGGTCGCCCCCCTGGGCGAAGCCCAGAAAGCCCGGAATGTAGCCGGCGCCTTTCTGTTCAAGGACGATGATGTGGACAAACCCGTCACCGTCCTTTCCGGCGGCGAGAAAACCCGTCTGCGCCTCGCCATGATGCTCTTTTCGCCCGCCAATCTGCTGCTCCTGGACGAGCCGACGAACCACCTGGACATCGGTTCACGGCAAACCCTGGAAAAAGCCCTGTCTGAATATACGGGCACCGTGGTCATGGTCAGTCACGACCGGACCTTTGTGGACCGTGTGGCGAATCGGATTATCGAAATCGCCAACGGAGAGGCGCGCGAATATTGGGGCTCCTATCGCGAATACCTGAAGAAGCATCGGCAGGAAATCGGGCTCCAGGCCCGTGACTTCCCGGCCGGTCACCCCAAGGCCTCCCAGGAGGAAACACTGCCCGGCGGCGCTCCCACGTCGGAGGAGCAGAAACTGCTGGATGACATGAAGGCCGTAGAGCCGCGCCAAGCCTCCAAAGCCCAGCGCATGGCGCAGCGCCGCAACGACGCCGAGACCCGGAAGGAAGCGCGCCGCCGCATCAAGCCCCTGCGTGATCGTGTGCGCGCCCTCGAACGGGACATTGAGCAACTGGAAAAACGGGAAGAAGAAATCGAGCGCATCCTCGCCGATCCGGTGACCTATGCGAATCCGGATCGGATTGCGGATCTCGGCCGGGAAAAGAAGGAAACGGCGGAAAAACTGGCAGAGACCATGACGCGATGGGAACAGGCCGGCGAAGAACTGGAAACGACCATGGCCGAATCGTCCTGAGAAGAGGGGCTTGCCCGACAGGATGCCCCAAGGGGAATGTTTTATTTCCGAAAACCTGATTTGATAAAATACTCTATTCCCGCAATGGGAAATGCATTTATATCCCCATCAAATCCAGTGATTGCTCGAGGAGTTCGATGGTCTTCACGATTTCATAATACAAGAGCCAACTGACGAAGACCATGCCGATCGTGATCCCGATTTTCCAGCCACGGGATACAGTGGGATGCCACCAGACCAGGGGCAACGCCAAAGGCCCCACGCAGAGAAAAGCAATGATGATGATGGATTTTCTGAAATACCATGGCGTCGTATTCTTCACGAATTCCGATCGATTGACTTCGCCCAGGAATTCCATACAGTGCTTACACTTTATGGCGTCGTCCTGAATTTCCTCGGCGCAAAACGGGCATTTCTTCACGATTCCCCCCCATGGCGCAATGAAACAAAAAAACGCCCTTGTTGATAGGACTCAACGATAGCCTTATGGTATCGCGAGCCAATATAGATTATCAACGGTTCATTGATTATTGGGCAGGGGATCGGACTCCAGGATTTTTTTCAAGTTTTCCTTGAAAACAGACATGGTATAGGGCTTCTCAATGGTCCCGGCGGGTTTGACGCCTTTGAAACGCCCGATAACGTCTTCTTCACTATATCCGCTGGAGATGAGCACGGGGACGTCTTCTCGAATGGCATGGATGCGACGGAAGGCCTCAATGCCGTCCATCACGGGCATGGTCAGATCCAGGATGACACAACAAAAGTCCCCTTTTCTTTCGCGGAAAAGATCCACCGCCTCTTGTCCGTCATTGGCCGTTTGAACCTCAAACCCCATCCGCTCCAACATTCGCCGACCGATCGCTCGAACCTGCTCCTCATCATCGACGAGGAGAATCGAACCGGCCCCTTGCCAATCGGCGCCCGACGCCGGCCCCTTTGCGGTGGCGTCGGGCTGCG
>JADFCT010000184.1 GCA_017161665.1 Candidatus Sumerlaeota bacterium | reverse complement strand
GATGCCCGAAACGAATGCGCTTCACGTGATCCGGAATCGAAATGGCTTTGCGCGTCTGTTGATCGGAGCGGCGCTTTTGGTGGTTACGGTCGCTTGTGATCGTTCCATCAAGGTTCGATTGATCCAACCGGATGTCAGGGCGATGGAAGAATCCTTTACCGAGTCGGGCCGGACGCGACTGACCCGAGTCTATCCGATTTCCATGCCGATTGATGGTCGAATCGGCTCTATCGTCTGGGAGCCGGGGGATCGGGTGACGAGTGGCCAGATACTTATCGATTTTGACAGGCGCCCTCTGGAACTCGCGGTTCAGGAAGCGCGGGCGGCGGTAAGGAATCTGGAAGGGCAACTCATTGTTCAGGATTCCCGAACCCTTGAGGAAACGATTCTGGAAGAGACGGAACTTGTGGTCCGGATGGTGGCCGAAACGCTGAAGGCGTATGATGCGACGGTGGAGGCGGAGGAGAAGCGCAAGATTCGCTCGGCGAAGGAATTGGCGCGTATTGAAACGCTGACGAAATCCAACGCCGCCTCGGTCAAGGAACTGGATGACGCGCGGCTGGAGGCGGAAACAGCCGAGATCGAATGGCGACGTAGCCAGATTGATCGATCCGCCATGAAGATCATGGCTGTGATTTCGGAGTTAGGCCCCCGGGCGGTACGGCAATACATTGATCGCAAGACCCTGAACCGCGTTCCGTTGGCCCATTCTCTGGAAGAGGCCCAGGCGCGGTTGCGGTCTGCGGAATATACCCTTGCCTTGGCGACCATTGTGGCGCCGGTTGACGGGGTTATTCTGGAAAAGTTCGAGCCGGGGGGCGCTCCCTATGCCGTTGGCGCGCCGCTCCTGACGATGGGGCGTCTCGACGATCTGGAGGTGGTCGTCGATGTGTTGAGCCAGGATGCTCTGACGCTTAACATCGGCGACGCGGTTGCATTGGAAGTGGGGGAGAGAACAGTTTCGGCAAGTGTGTGTCGAGTCG
This sequence comes from Candidatus Sumerlaeota bacterium, assembly GCA_017161665.1. Taxonomy (GTDB): domain Bacteria; phylum Sumerlaeota; class Sumerlaeia; order JADFCT01; family JADFCT01; genus JADFCT01. The sequence goes on along the minus strand of JADFCT010000184.1, from coordinate 6,514 downwards.
AACCGGCGGGTTTTACGAAGCGTTCGTCACTGGGTGTCGAACAACAGCGCGTCAATGTGATTGTCGTTTTACCGGAATCAGGCCGTGAGGGGCTGGGGGTGGGGTATCGGGTCCGTGCGCGCTTTATTACAGCGCGCAATCCGCAGGCGCTCGTGGTCCCTCGATACAGCGTTCTGCAATCGCCGGACCAAACCTGGTATGTGATGCAGGCCCGCGATGGGGCCATTTTCCGCAAACCGGTCCAGGTGGGATTAAAAAACGATCTGGATCTGGAAATCGTACAGGGCCTTACAGCCAATGATCGGATTGTGGCCGTTCCGACGACCAACATGACGGATGGTCAAGGGATTCGGATTTCAGATTCGAATTGATTCAATGCGCCGGTTGGGCAATTGGGCGATCGCTGGGATCTGTGAATTGTGTTGACTTGGCCGGGGGGCCTTCCGTTAGCAAGGGATTTCAAATTCATACCTTACTGGGAAAAAGCAATGAATGCCTATCGTTGTCTGTGCGCCCTGATCTGGGGCTTTTTATTCGTCCTTGCGGCCGGTTCTCTTCCGGCCCGGTCTCTTCGTGTTTCCAACGCCGAAGTTGAACGGGGTGAGCAAGTGATGCTCCCCATTTTTTTTGAATCCGAGGGGAATGAAAACGCCATCGCCTTTAGCCTGCAATTCGATCCGGGCGTTTTCAATTTCGTGGCTTTTGAATTGTCGCCAAGTCTGCCCGAAGGAATTATTTCTTTTGTCAATGATCGGGAAGGCGCGGCGGGGCGACTGGGGGTGTTGTTGGGCATGAGTCCCGAAGAGGCTTTTCCCGCAGGGATCCATGAAGTGCTGGTCCTGATTCTGGAAGCGCAGCCGGAAGGGCGATCTGTGGAGTCGATGATCCTGTTTTCACCTGTGCCGGTCAAACCATCGGCCAGTGATATTCAGGCCAATACGCTGGCGACTTTTTACCAGCCCGGCAAGGTCTCCGTGATTGGGGAGGATCCTGTGGTTTCATCGCCCGGTGGATCGGGTTCGTCAGGCGTGGTCAATTCGGAGGGGGCCACCGGCGCTGCTTCGAACGACAGCGGATCGGAGGGACAGGCGACTATCGGGGCGCCTCTTCCCGGGGGGCTTCGGCCTATTCTTGGATCGGGCCCGGGGACGGGCGCCGGTGGCGCGACTGGGCCGATCGGTGTTGATTCTGCTCAAGGAGGCGCAGCCGCAGGGGCGCCGGAAGCCGTCACGTCCGGCGCCGTTTTGAGTTCCGGCGCGTCATCTTCCATCGATCGGAGCACATCCGGCGCTGTGGCGCAGGGGATGGGGGAGGGGGCTTCTGATGCGGACACGTCTGCGTCCGCTCCGGTTGTGATTGTCCAGTCGCCGGAACAGAGACCTAAGCCTTATTATACAACAGCAGCGGCGGACGATCCTCTTAAGTATTATCAGATTAAGTACTCGCGGAACGGCAAGCCTGTTCCTTTGCGCTTTATCAAGGTCACCCGCGACGGCGTACAGATTGGCGGCGTGGCCGGACGTCGGGATGCCCTTAAAATCATGCGTCGAAAAGATTGTCCCCAACCTCCTCCGCCGATCAAAGAGGTTCGGACGGAAGGGCGTATGGCGAAAATTTATTCCGAAGCCCCGATTCTGAAGTTATTTGCGGGGGGTGGGATCGAGCGTTTGACAACCAAGGACGCCTATGTGGAGCAAATCGTCACGCCCTCTCTGAGGGAGGCGCGAATGCTGGCGCGCCGGAACGCGAATGCCAAGACGCATTTAGTGGTTTCAGGCGCGGGCGCGGCGGGGATGCCGAAGGGGGTGATTCGCTTGCGCGGCGTCGCTATCGAGCAACTGGATGTTCCCCTGGGCGCTTTTTATACCATCAAGTCTTTGCAGGATCGGCCGGCGAAAGAGAAAACCAAACCGTCGTCTGGAAAAGGCAAGGTGTTGGTCCCCAAGGGTGATCCATTGGAATCACGTTCTGCGAAATAGGAGGTTCACATGGCGCCACAAGATTCGGGTTGCCTGTTTTGTAAAATCGTCGCTGGTTCCATTCCGTGTGACAAGGTGTATGAGGATGATGACTATCTGGCCTTTCGCGACATCAATCCTCAGGCCCCTTTGCACGTACTGGTAATTCCGAAGCGGCACATTGCCACGCTTAATGATGTGACAGAGGCCGATATTTCTCTGATCGGTGGCATGATTCCCGTGGCCGCCCGCATCGCCGCCGAGGAGGGGTGCGCCGAGAACGGATACCGGACGGTGTTCAATTGTAACGCCGGGGCCGGCCAGACCGTTTTCCATGTGCATCTGCATGTCATGGGCGGCCGCATGATGACCTGGCCGCCCGGTTAAGGGGAACTGTTTATAACGATCATTTCGCAAACCGGTCGATGCCTGCAATGTGGCGCGATCGATCGGGATCGTTCACTGATCTCACCTGTTTTGAAGAATTCTTTGGCCCGGTCCTTACCAACAATGACGATTGACCCGGGATTCTCTGACGCGTAACCTGTTCTAATGATATTGCCATTCAGCGGAAAAGCCATCGTTCGTGTGAGGGCGGGCTTTCCCGGTCAGTCTGGCGTGACCTGAGGAGAGACACTTATGATCCGGCATAATGCATCACGTCGTCGTTTTTTACGGCGTTGCGCAGTCGGCGCGATCAGCGCGCCATTGTTTGTCCGTTCCACTGTGTTTGGCGCCAATGAGCGCATCAACATGGGGTTCATCGGCATGGGGGGACAGGGGCGAGGGGATTTGGGGGGATTTCTGAACTTCAAGGAGGTTCAGGTCCGAGCCGTGTGCGATGTGGTCAAAGACCACGTCCAACAGGCCAAAGACATGGTGGATCGTAAATATGGGAATAAGGATTGTGAGGTATTTAAGGATTTTCAGAGTATCACGACCCGGGATGACATTGACGCCGTTTTTATCGGCACACCTGATCACTGGCACGCGGTCATCTCCATTGACGCCATGAAACGGGGCAAGGATGTCTATTGCGAGAAACCCGAGACCTTGACGATTCGCCAGGGCCAGGAAATGCTCAAAGTGGCCCGGCGGTATGGGCGAGTTTTTTCCGGCGGCAGTCAACGGGTTTGGGGTGACTATAATTGGATGCATAAAATGATCTATGGGGGACGCATTGGCGAGGTGCGCGAGGCGTGGGTGAATGTGGGGGGGCCGTCTGGCCCCTGCAATCTGGCGCCGGTTGAGGCGCCATCCGATGTGGACTGGCTCATGTGGTTGGGCCCGGCGCCATACCGTCCTTTTCATCCCACGCTGATCAAGGGCGGTTTTCGTCCCTATCGCGACTATAGTGGGGGGGGGATGACGGACTGGGGCTGTCACACCTTTGGTGGCGCGTTGTTTGGATGTAATCTCCATGAAACCGGTCCGGTTGACGTGCTCTACCCGGATGGCGAGGATGTCAAACAGTTGACATACGTTTTCGAAAACGGGGTCCGGATCTATCATGGTGGTGGGTGGGGCGGCATTCTGACTTTTAAGGGAACCGAGGGCGAAATCGGCGAACATGGCGACCGCAAGGGACGCAAGGAGGCGCCGCCCAATGTGTATATCCCGAACTACAAGGGGCAGGGTGGCATCTTTGGCGATTTTGTTCATTGCGTTCGCACGCGGGAGAAACCGTTCCGCGATATCGAAGTCGCCCATCGGACGGCCACGGTCGCGCACTTGGGCAATATAGCCTACTGGCTGAAGCGGTCATTGAAATGGGATCCCGTGAAAGAGGAAATTAGCAATGATCCCATCGCCAATCGTTGGTTGGATCGCGACATGCGCGAGCCGTGGAGCTTGTAGATCTTTCAAAGTCACTCAGCTGATCCGAAAAGAGGATTTGGTCTAATGATTCGATATCTATGGTTGTTGATTGTGGTGGTGATCTTGGCCGTGGCGCCGCAGGGGTGGGCCATTGAAGCGAAGAAGTGGTCAGACGCCATCCAGACGCTGGCTGATTATGAACAGGGTGATTCCAAGGGCGTCGATCTGAAATGGGTGGAAGATCAACTGGGCGAAGTGTCCGGTGATTCGCATCTTCGTGAATGGGCGGAGATTGTGGTGATCAAAGGTCTGGTGGACGCCAAAACGGACGAGGCCCGGAAATTCATGTGCCGACTGTTGTTTACGATCGGGACGAACAAGTGCATCCCTCAATTGGTATACATGCTCGATAGCCCGATTTTATCGCATATGGCGCGATATGCGATGGGGCGAATCGGTGGACAGGAAGCGGGACAGGCGCTGGTCCAGGCGCTCAAAGGGCCGCAGGGGCCGATTCGCGCCGGTTACATCAATACCCTTGTCCATATCAATTATCGCCCGGCCATTCCGCACATTCGTAAGCTTATGGACGATCGTTTCCCCTCGGTGGTCATTGCGGCTGTCCGCGCCTTGGGACATTTCGCCGGCGACTATTCGGTCCAGGCCCTTCGTGAAAAGCGTGAAGGCGCGGAAGCGGACTTGCAGGCAGAAATCGATGACGCCTTGTTGCAATGCGCCGAAGAGGCCGTGAAGCGCGGGGAAAAGGAATCGGCCGAGGCCATTTATGAGAGCCTTTATGCCGATGCCTATCCCGAACATGTCCAATATGCCGCCCTGAGGGGATTGGCGATAACACGCGGCGAGGGAGCCGTTGCTCTGTTGGAGAAGGTCGCAACAGGAGACAACGTGACGCTCCGACGGAACGCGATCGGCCTGCTCGCCATGGTCAAGGGCGCCGAGGCCCCCCAGGCGCTGATGGCCCTGGCGTCGAAGGCCACATCGGATACGTGCGAGGTGATTGTACGCACCCTGGCCGAGACAGGCGCGCCATCAGCGGCTCCCGCCCTTATCCGGATGCTCGATAGTGAACACGAAAACGTCAGTCGGGCGGCTATCGAAGCCCTGGGCGCCGTTGGCTCCCCTCTGGGCATTCCTCCCTTAGCCAAAAGAGCCGCCAGCGGCCCGGAAGCGGCGATTGCTCGCGCCGCATTGATTCGCATCAGCGGTCCCGAAATACCGAAAGCCTTGTTGGATGGGGCTCGGTCCGGCCCCGTCGAACAGCGTGTCGAAATCATCAAAGCCCTGGGAGAGCGAGCCATGGAAGGGGCCTTCGATCCCTTGATTGAAATGGCCCGAATGGATCCCGTCTCAGACATTCGACGCGAAGCGATTCAGTCTCTTGCATGGATGAGTGACGTGTACCAGGCGCACTCGCTTCTGGCCCTCCTGGTGTCTCCAAAGGAGAGCGACGATCGCCCTTCCATCGGTCGGGCGCTGGTGATGATTTTCAACAAATCCAATAACACCAGGGCAAAATCAGAAGCGGTTCTGCTAGTTTACGGCAAGTCCCCCGTCGAAGCGCAGGCAATCATGCTGGATCTGCTCAACCGGGCCCCGACGGCGTCGGCATATTATGCGGTCGTCCAGGCCACGGAATCCGAAAATGAGACGCTGGTGGATGCGGCCATTCGGTCTCTGGGACAATGGCCGAATCCGGAACCCGCCCATTACCTTCTGTTCCTGGCCCGGGAGGGTGACAACAACACACACCGCGTCCTCGCCCTTCGCGGTTATATTCGCATGGCCGGCATGATGGAGCATTCGGCTTGGGCTTATCAACAGGCGCTGAATGTGGCCGAACGGCCCGATGATATTCGCGCTGTATTGGGGGGATTGGGGAACGACGACTCCCGGGAGGCGCTGGATATGGCGCTGGAATACGCGGCCAAGGAAGACTATGCGAATGAAGGCTGGCGCGCCGTGATTCAAATTCTCGAAAAGTATTGTTGGCAGGACGCCGCAAAGGCCCGATCGCTTCTGGAAAAAATCGTTGCCGAGGGACCCAATGATGGCTTGCGCAAGGATGCCCGCTCGATCCTGAACAAAATGGAGCAATGGAAGGGTAACGTCTATTCATGGAAGGCGTCTGGCCCCTGGCAGATTCCGGATGTCCAGGATGGGGGACGGGTTTTTCAGACCGTCTTTCCCCCGGAAAAATCCCTGACGGAGACCTCTGGAAAGTGGCGGCCTCTCAAGGCGCGGATTGAAGGCAATGGGCGACTGGATTTGCAAGACACCTTTGGGGCCATCGACAATTGCTGTGTGTATCTGGCCACGACGGTGCTTTCCGATCAGAAGCAGGAAGCCCACATCCGATTGGAGGCGGACGATCACATCAAAGGGTGGTTGAACGGTCAGCCGATTTCCGGGAATACGGTTTGGCTGGAGAAAGGCGCCAATCGGTTGCTGCTCAAAGTCGGCGACAACGGTGGGGAATGGAATTTCCTGTGTCGCCTGACGGGGCCGAACGATACGCCCCTTGAAGGGGTTTCCTTTGACAGAGGGATGTAAATCGAACAGCAACCGAAGGGAATTGACCGGCGGCCTTGATTGGGGCCGCCGGTTATTCTTTCCGGCCTCTTTTCAGTACATCGGTATCCAGAAAAATGGTGACCGGGCCGGAATTGACCAGTTCGACATCCATCATGGCCCCAAACTGCCCGGTTTCCACCGGGATG
>JADFCT010000183.1 GCA_017161665.1 Candidatus Sumerlaeota bacterium | reverse complement strand
ACCTTCCTGAATCATGAGGCGGCGCCTCCGGATTTGGAACGGGCCGTGGAATTCAGTCGCGCCGATCGAATGCGCAAAATGGAAAAAGAACAATGGGATCATTGGAAACCCGCCGAAGGCGCCCGACGGGACAAGCCCTTTGTCCGGGAAGCGCGTTCGGGACAGTGGCGCGATACACTCGATCCGGAAATCGCTCAACGCATCGAAGCGGTTTGGAATGATCGGATCATCGAACTCGGTTACCCCATCGGATAATCGCGGGCCCGGAACCCGCTCAATAGCCTATGCGTTTACTGATTACCACTCCCCTCGAAACCTCTGTATTCGATACCGATACCCGCCAACTCACGCCGTTGCGTATGGGGGATGGCGAATATTTCGGCTCCTCATGGAATGAACGGATTCTGGTCTTCGGTCACACCGCGGTGGACGGAATGGATCTGGTCACATGGCAGGACTACCGCAACGCCGTCGTCGGCTTTCTGCGCATCTTTCGACGGGGGGGAGACGAGGTGGTTCTTTCCGCGAAAGAGCTGGTCCAGCCCCACCAAATCCTCTGCGTGGATGATCGGATCGTGGTGGCCAATACGGGCCGCAATTGTCTGAGCGTTTTCGATGAATCGGGCGCGCTGGAACGGCATGTCTATTTGACGGACAAGCAATGGGATCGCAATCAAGAAGGCCGAACGGGCAATCATTTCAACAGCCTCTTTCGGCTGGAGGATCGACTCTATGTGCTGGCGCATAACTTTGACCGCCCCTCGGCGGTCTGGCGTCTGACCTGGCCGGGCCTTGAGCGCGTGGACGTGACGGAAACCGCCGGTTCCTGGGCCCATAATCTATGGCCCTGTGAGTGGGGGGTGGTGATGTGTGACTCCAAGCGCGGGCGACTGATCGATGCCCTGTCGGGCAAGATTTTATGGGAGTCGGGTGAAGAAAGAGTTATGACGCGCGGGTTGGCTGCCACGGATCAGCACCTGTTCATTGGGCGGACCGAATATGGCGGACGCACGTTGCGCCAGGTCAGCGACGGTGGGTTGTGGGTGGTGGATCGTCAAACCATGCGCACTGTGGATCGGGTGATCTTTCCCGGCTCCGGCACCGTCAATGATGTGCGAATTCTGGATGGGCCGGACGCGTGCCATCCCGAAGCGACGGCGTTGCAGCCCGACGAATGGAACCGCTTCAAACGGATCAAGCCCCTGTATGCGGTGTCCTATGGAATGCGGCGGCGATTGCCATTCCATAAAATCAAGGCGCGGGCGGCCGATAAGTTCCGTATCAAATGGGGCGGACTGAAAAAACGCCTGGGGTTGAAGCACAGAGGCGAATATGATGGTTGAGCGGACGTACGGTTCATCGTTTAATACAATCAAATGGATTTATATTGTTCTCTCAGCGCTTTTCTGTGTCGTTGACGCGCAGGCGGATGTCTGGCCCATGCGTAAAGGTCCGTATTTGATCTACCCCGGCAATCCCACGGACATGATGGTATTATGGCAGATGGATGACCCTTCCACCTGTGTTTTGGAGTGGCGTCGAGCGGGGACGGAGGCTCTTGCCGGATATGCCGTTACCGAGCCGCGCGATCTCACCTATGCCCATCGCTATGTGATGACAGACTTGGAGCCGGGCGCCGCGTACACCTATGCCGTTCATGAAAATAATCGAACCCACACGGGGCAATTTCGAGCCGCGCCAACGTCTGAAACGCAATCGGTGGAGTTTATCGCGTTAGGCGACAGCCGAACCTACACCGATGAGTTCAACCGGCTGGCGGATCAGATCTGTAGCCCTTCAGCGGGCGCGATGCCTCCGGATTTGATAATCCATACCGGCGATTTTACGACGTATGGCGCTTACCATTCGTACTGGGACCGCGAATATTTCAGTCGCTATCATCCCGCCTTGCGTCGCTTGCAGGCCTCCACGCCCATACAGCCCGTGGCCGGCAATCATGAAACCACAGCCCCATTATTCAATCAGTTCTTTCCCCTGCCTTATATTGATGAGGGACTGGGGCGTTATTACGCCTTTGACTATGGCCCGATTCATTTTACCGTTCTGGATCAATATAACGCGTTTACGACAGATTCGGCGCAGTTGGAATGGCTGGAACAGGATTTAGCCCAAACGGATCGCCCCTGGAAGATTCTGGTGCTCCATCATCCCGGATGGGGCGCCGGGACGCATCCCAACCATCCCGTCGTCCAGAGCCATGTCCAGCCTTTATGCGAGCGCTTCGGCGTCCAACTGGTTTTGGGCGGACACAATCACAACTACTCGCGCGCCATGGTTCGGGGCGTGACCCATGTCGTCACCGGCGGCGCCGGCGCGCCCAAATATATTCCCGATCAGTCCTATCCCTTCATCATTCGCGCCCTTGCCGTGACGCACTTCTGTCGTGTGCGCGTCAGTGGTCAACAAATGAGCGTGCAGGCGATTGATCTGTCCGGTCATGTGATTGAATCCGTCCGGGTTCCATTTGAGGTCCGGCCCGGAACCGCGCCGGTCTGGCAACTTTTTTGACCGGCAACCTTTCCGCCGGATGGTTGACGTTTGGGCCTCTCGAAAAATCCAGTTTGAGCGCAAGCGCATTGGAAACATTCCTTTCCGGAACCTCAAATTCCATTGACCCCGCTGCGTCTTTGGCCAAGGCTATCGGAAGGGGTGAACGAAAGATTCATCTCCAATGTTGACTCGTTCCTTTCTCCGGTGATGATTATGACCTCCTGTTTACGTTCCCTGTTTCTCCTGCTGATCGTCAGTTCCCTCATGGAAGCGGCCGCTCAGTCTTCCGGCCCTTTACTGACCACCGCGTCATCCTGGCCCGGTCCCGCAGCCAGTATTAATCAAATGGCTACGGCTCCCGCTATCGACGGACGTATGAAGACCGATGAGTGGTCTTCCGCTTCGGTTTTGCCCTTGACCGCGCTCAAGGGGGTGGAACCGACGCCGGACTGGCCCCTTCGAACGAATTTCCCGGACGCCTGGATGGGGTGGGATGAGACGGCCCTGTATCTGGCGGTTCCTGTTCCATCCCATTCGGATGACGCGTGTGTTCAACTGTGGGTCGATCCGGAAGGCCAGGGGGCCCAGTCCACGGGTTTTTCCTTGGATGGGGCGGGTGGGAAGTCGGTTATTTTGCGCGGTGGCGCCTTGTCGCCTCCGGCCTGGAAAGGGGAGGTGGGCCGCGGCTTGGATGAACGCTGGTTTGAAATGGCCGTGCCTCTGAAATATCTGGATGCCGAATCCACCGTGGGCGCCCGTGTCGCGTTGAATGTGGCCGTCTATACCGGGATGGGCGCCACAGAGCCCGCCCCTTGGCGGGCCGCTTTTTGGGCCCAGTCCGGCGGCGATCCGGGATGGCCCGGGCGGTTCGGCGCCGTTTGTCTGGAACGCGCCGCCGGCCGGTTGGAAGGGCTGCGACTGTTTGTCGATCCCGAAAGCATTCGCTTGCGTGGCGAATGGCGTTCGTTTGAGGGCGCTGGATTTCCGCCAAACGCTGTCCTGAAAGTCATGCAGGGCGCCATCGCCATTGGTGAAGTGACGGCCGACTTGCAGGGGGGCGCCTTGGATGTCTCTGTTGCGCCAAAGGTCTCCGGGCCACTTCTGTGCGTCCTGAGTATTGAAAAGACGGTTGGCGAAGGTGAGGAAAACGGCGATGGCGCCCTGTTACGCTTCATGCCACTGCCCGTCAGTGTGCCCGAGGCGGTGGATCGGAAGGCGGCGCTGAAAGAGTTGGCCCGGCGGGTTGACGATCTTCCCGAACTGACCAACGAAGTGGGGCTGCGCGCCGCCCGACGCTATCAGGGCGCCCGACGGGTGCTGGAAAAATTGCTGTCCGAATCTCAGCGAATCCTCAAACTGGGAGTCGCGATGAACGGCGCGGATCAGCGTCGGGAAATTGAAAATCTCGAAATCGGATTAATGGAAGTGGCGACGGACATGCGGGAGGCCTATGTCTTTCCCCAGCCGCGCCGCATGGACGCCACGCCAGCGAATTATCACCTCAAAGCCGGGGCGACCCTCTGGCATACCAGCTCCCTGGCCGTGGCGGAAATCGCCGCCATGCTCCAAGCCGATATTTCCGGGAAAATCAGTGGCGTCGAATTGCCATTGGCGGCCATGCCTAAAGAAGAGCGTCCGGCGTTGGTCATCGGCGCCGACAAATTCAAGCGCGCCCCCAAATCCACCCCCTTGGGACAGGGCGCGGGATATCGCCTGTGGGTTGACAAAGAGGGCGTCTATTTAGTGGGAGAGGATCTGGAAGGACTGTGGCTGGCGACACGCACATTGATCCAATTGATTCGGCCCGCGCCCCAAGGCCGGATCATGGTTCCGGGCCTGACCATTGAAGACTGGCCCGCGTTTTCCATGCGCGCCGTCGCGTTGGACACGGACGGAATGCAGACGTTGGACGCCGCGGCCATGGAAGCCATGATTCGCCGGTTGAGCGATTTGAAATATAACTACCTGTTTCTGAAATCCCGAACCCGCTACCTGGATCCGCTGGCCGGCGCCTTGACGTCGGAGACCGGCGTTCTCAGTTCGGATGATTTGATCGCCCTCTGCGCCAAGGGGCGCGAGCGTCGCCTGCACATTGTCCCCTACATTGATTGTATGGGGCAGATGGACGACGCGCTCAGTGGCGAGCGCGCGGCTCTGCGCGAAAATCCCACCGATTCGTCAACCATTGCCATCCTGGACGAGAAAGCCGAGTCCGTGATCGACAAGCGCATCGAATCGGTCGTCAAGATGCACTCCGAACGGTTTGTTCATCTCGGCGGGCGAGGCGGGACCTCGCTGATTTGGGGAGGTTATCGAAATGAATCGCGAGAACTGGTTCGACAGCATGGGGCCGCCGCGCTGTTGGAACGCCAATTCAACCGACTCGACACGCTTGCCTGGCGACGCCACAAAACCCCCCTGTTCTGGGCGGATACGATTCTGGCCCGCCCCTCGGCTTTGAATGAACTGGACCGTCGCGCTTTATTCTTTGTCAATGGAGGTCCGGTTGAAGAGGCCCGCTTCCAGGTGGCCATGCTCCGGTCCATGGGATTCCCCACCATGATTTACGTTGAGATCGATGAACCCGGTCTGATCCAGACCTCCCGACGCTTCAACCTGGTGGAACGCGCGATGGACCTGGCGCGGGAACAGAAGGTCCCGGGCGTGTGTCTGTCCTTATTGGCCAACGCCGAACAGACCCCGATGGATGCCTCGCTTATGACCTTGGTCTGGGGCGCGGAATGTATAAGCGGCTCCCCGCGCATTCGACAGCAGTTTTTCCTCGACAAGTATGGCCGACAGGAATGGAAGATGGATTTGACGGCCACCATGAATCATTTGATGGATCCACCGCTCCTGCGGTTCGGCGCCGGGGAACCGCAGCGCCTGGCCCAGAGCCTTCTCAGCGCCTCCATTCGCGAGGTGGCGTTGTTCATGGATCGCGTGGACGATCGCGACGTCCTGGTCGAAGAGGCCAATCGGGTCTTTTCCCAGACCACACGCCGTCTGATCACGTGGAAGGAAGTCGAAAAGGAAAACGACGTCGAGGATCCGATCCTGACGTTCCATCGGCTGATGCTGCGGATCAATCGCGCGCTGGCCATGAAGATTCTCGCCATTGAGGGGATTCGCCGTGAATATCTGAGCGCCTATGCAGCCTATCCCGCCGGTTCGGCTCGGGAAATGGCCATGGTTCCCAGCGCCGCCATTGATGGCGCTGCGCAAGCCGTTCCCCACGGAAAGGCCCTCCTGTATGATCACCCCTACCTGATCGAATTGTATGAAAAACAAGTCCGGACACGAGGATGGAATCTGGAAACGTTGGAGCGTCAGGCGCGAAGAGACGCGGAGGATGCGGCGCGCATACACGCCTTTCTCGAACGCAATTATAAGGGACTCGTTGACGAACGCCCCCTGGACTCTCCCCAGACCATGGCTTTCGCCCCCTCCGGCAGCGCCGAACGGATCGGGCAATGGCCATTGAGCGACGTCGTCGATGCGGAGGCGGCGGGACGGCATGTGTTGAGCGCGGAATGGAGCGGATCGGTGAATCCGGGCGAGACGGAATACTTCGTCCTTAAAGTCAAGGGCGCCACCGACCTGATCGTGGAAAGCGTTCGGGCCCTGGAACTCTCGCCGACTCTGAACCGGGAAAACGGCGTGGTGCTTTTCAGCCGAAAGGAAAACCGCGAGGTCTCCGACGGGGTCCCCTTCATCTTTACCTGGACACCTGAGGAACAAATCCGAAACCAGACCTTTCGGATTGAAATCCATATTGCCGGCGCCCTGCCCCCCTACCACGGTCGAATTTATCTCCTCAAAGGAAAATTCGGCGAGTAGGGTATACACCGGAACGGACCACGTCTATGCGCAGATGGAACAAAGTCGCCAATACGGCTCGGGCCTGGTGGGATCGCTTGTGCCGACGCCGGAAACTGAGCGCCTGGCCCTTGCGTATCCACTTGGAGACGAATGATTATTGCAACCTGGCCTGTCCCGTCTGCCCACGCTATAATGCGGATATTCCAAAAAATACGGGCAATATGTCGCTGGATGTGTTCGAGGCGCTTCGGCCGGCCTTTCGACGGGCCATACATGTCGGGCTGGCCGGAAACGGGGAACCGTTCCTTCACCCCCATCTTGATGCGGCCTTGAGCATCATTGTATCCGAAAACGCCGTCCCCTCGATTGTGACAAACGCCACGCTCCTTGACCGTGACTGGGCGCGGCGACTCATTGATCTGGGGCCCATGATCCTCATGCCGTCCATTGACGGAGGGACAAAATCGGTTTATGAAATCCTCCGTTACCCTGCGATTTTCGAGGAAACACGGGAAAACCTGCTGACCCTTCGCGAAGAAAAAGAACGCGTTGGATCGCCCTATCCGGTCGTCAATTTCATTGTGACCCTGTGTCGGTCCAATGCGGAAGATTTGCCCGCCATCATTCGCCTGGCTCAGGAAACCGGGGCCGTCCAGGTCAATGTCCAAAACTGCTTTCCCTACAACGACGAAGCCGTCCGACAGCAAATCAAACCGTATTCCGAAATCGATAAACTCACCGCGGAAGCCCGCGATTTGGCCTGGTCGTTGGGGATCGGATTTGAATATCGCCCCATGGCTTTTGGCCTGGCTCAGCGAATCGGTCCGGTCGCCGGATTCGAATTTGAAGAGGATCGGGTTTGGCAAACCCGACACAAACAGCGCCGCCCGGCGCCACTGTTTTGCCCGAACATCGCGACACAACTGCATGTTGAGATCAATGGCGATGTGCGGGTGTGTTGTTTCTTCAAGCAAGCGACAATCGGAAATGTGCTGCAGACACCCGTTCCGGAAATATGGAACCACCCCCTCATGATGGAAACCCGTCAGGCCATGGCCGAAGGCCGGATGCCGCCCGACTGCTCGGACTGTTATCTCCTGGACCTGTGGGACCATGTCGACCCCGTGACACAGTCCCGTCGGGAGTTCATCCAGACCCTGAAAGACCAATAGGCCCGCGCTCGTTCGAAAATTTGGATTCGCTGACGGGCAGGCGTCGGCGCCGTCACG
>JADFCT010000182.1 GCA_017161665.1 Candidatus Sumerlaeota bacterium | reverse complement strand
CAATTGATTCAAAGCAAAGCGTAACCGATCAACTCAAATGATCAGAGCCACTCACATGGCCTTACGCGATCAAATTAGGATTGATTATTGCTGGGGCTTCCCCGATTGTCAACCCGGCTTTACCACGGCGCCGCGAATCCTTCCCTGTGCGGGCCGAGCATTCGGAGACCGGATTCCGGTTGAACAGACCGGGGGGAAAGAGATACAATTGTACCATATAACCTATGAATCGCAATTCGGAAAGGAATACCGATGAACAAGGAACAGACAAAGGGCCCGTCGGCCATGGATCAAAATCGTCGCAATTTCGTCAAGTTCGGCGCCTTGGGCGGTCTGGGCGTGGCTCTGGCCGGCATGAAGCAGGCCGGCGCCCAATGCGCCTGTGACCGCGCGCCCCATCTGGGCCCGGCGCCTGCGGAACTCTTCCGGAGCCAGCCGCTGGAAAAGATCCGCGTTGGCTTTATCGGCATCGGCGGCATGGGCGGGGGACATTTGAACAACTACCTGAAAATCGCTCAGACCTTCCCCGTCCAGATCGTCGCCGTGTGCGACATTGATCCCGGCAATCTGAAGAGCGCCGCCGACCGAGTCGTCAAGGCCGGTCAACCCGAGCCGACCCAATATGGCGAGCGCGGCGAGTATGACTGGATCCGCATGTTGGATACCGAGGAACTGGACCTGGTCTTCACGGCCACGCCCTGGCGCTGGCATACGCCCATCTGTGTCAAGGCCATGGAAACCGGCAGCCACGCGGCCACGGAAATCCCCGCGGCGCTGACGCTCGAAGAGTGTTGGCAACTGGTCGAAACGGCCGAGAAAACGAAGAAACACTGCGTCATGATGGAAAACTGCAATTACGACTCCGTGGAGATGACGATTCTGAACATGGTCCGCAAAGGCCTCTTCGGTCAAATCCTCCACGCCGAGTGCGGTTATCTCCATGACTTGCGCGGCGTCAAGTTCTCCAGTGGCGGCGAAGGCCGGTGGCGTTGGTTCCACTCCACCCAGCGTGACGGCAACCTGTATCCGCCCCATGGTCTGGGGCCCGTGTCGCAGTGCATGAACATCAACCGCGGCGACCGGTATGATTATCTCGTGTCCATGAGCAGCCCATCCGTGGGCCTTCAGGAATATGTCCGCGAACACCTGCCCGTGACCGACGAACGGCGCCACGTCACCTATAAGCTCGGCGACGTGAACAGCAGTCTCATCAAAACGGTCAACGGGTGCTCAATCCTCGTCGTTCACGACACCAACCTGCCACGCCCCTATTCCCGCAAGGTCCTGGTTCAGGGCTCCAAAGGCATCGTTCAGAAATACCCGGAGCCGCTGATCCATATCGAAGGCCTCAGCGAGGGACACGGCTGGGAGCCGTTGTCGAAATACACGGAGAAGTATTCCCATCCCCTCCTGGCGCGTTTGAAAAGCATGGCCGAAGGGGCAGGACACGGGGGCATGGATTTCGTCGAGGACTTCCGCCTCATTGAATGCCTGATCAAGGGGGAACCCATGGACATGGATGTGTATGACGCGGCGGCGCTGAGCGCGGTTCAGCCGCTGAGCGTGGCTTCCGTGGCCGATCGCAGCCGTCCAAAGGACTGTCCGGACTTCACACGGGGTATGTGGAAGAAATGGCCGCCTTTGGGTATCATCGAATAAACGGATCGATTCGAAATCGCGGTCCCCAAAACGAAGCCGCCTCGCCTTTCCCACTATCGGAAGACGAGGCGGCTTCGGTTTGTTTTACCAATCAGCGCTTCGCTTCGCGTCGGACCACGAGATGCTTTTCGTCGCCCGCCTTCAATGTGAGGGACAGTCCCTCCAACAGTTCGCGGCCCGCGTGGGGCTGAAACGCCCCCTTATTGATCGATACCGTCCAGGCATCCAGCGGCGCCACCGTGAACCATTCGGGAAATTGATTGATCCGCGGATAGTCCAGCGGCAGTTTCATGTGCTGTTTATGGCGTGGCGCATCAAAAACCAGTCGCCCCTGCCAGTCTTTTTCCGCTGTGAGGACCAGATGCAGTTCATCGCTTTGGCGCACGGCGCCCAGGGTGACATCTACGCGCCAGGGAGAAAGCGTGACGCCCTGTTGCTTCCATAAGGCCCACAGGATCGCTGTCCGGGCGTAGTTGCCGTCGCCATGCCAGCCTTCGATCACGCCGTCGGGCTTTTGGATGTCCAGCATTCGGTTGATGTTGGCGTCGATCCATTCGGAAACACCTGCCACATCCGGCTCCCGATTGAACAGATTGATCGCCCCTTCGACGGAATCGGCGATGCCGTCCGAACCCCATCCCTGCCACTGGAATTTCCAGTAATGGTCTTTGAGATTGGACAGAGCGAAACGAGTAGCCTCCCGATATCGCTCCACGCCGTCGAGAAGATAAACGGTGTAGAAGCCGTTATAGTTATAGCCCCAGTTGTCGTGGATCGTTTTGTTGAGAACGTCGCCTGTCCGGGGATTGATGGTCTGAAACATGAGGCCATGTTCATTGATTCCGTATTTGAGGATGTCGTCCAGCATGTCGCGCAAAGGCTTCTGATAGGCTTCGGCCTTGTCTTTGCGGACGAAATGACAGGCGGCATAGACTTCGGTCAGGCCGGAGATGAGTTCGCAATTGTGATCCCGCAATCCCAGATTCGTCGAATGGCGCGTTGGGTGATGGTCTCCGAGCAGATAGTCGTCGGCGATGCGACAAGCCATGTCGAGATAGGTCTCGGAGCCGGTCATGAAGCGCAAACGGCTCAGAACCTGCATCATCTCACCGTTCACTTCCACATTATTGGAGGGAATCGGCCCGCCATCCGTTTGGAACGACGCCTGGCGGACAATGTCGTCAACAATGTTGATCAGGCGCCGGGACCAGGGCGTCGCCCCCAGCCATTCGGTGATAGGCATCAGCCCATCTTTGACATACTCTGATCCGTCAAAGATGAGACGGTTCAAATCGGGTTGGTCAAAGCGGTAGGACTGTTTGTTGAAATCATAGTCTGCCGGTAGCGCGCCCATGCGCGTGGCCACCTTCGCTTCCGTTCGCAACATGTCCAACATGCGTCCCTCGAAGAGAGGGCGATCGGTCAGGGCGGCGGTCAGAACCATGAACGCATAATTGTCGGCTCCCGCGTCACGACCGTTCCAGAAGAACTTGCTTTCATTGAGATTGCGGGGAATCAGCCCGGTTTGAGGATCCGCATGGGCCAGCCAACCGTCGATATATTTCCGGCAGCGCCGCAAGGCTTCGTTCGACTGTAGGCCATGACGTTTCGCCCGCTGCGCGATGGTAAGTGATGGGTCCTGAAGGGCCTCGGCCCATTTCTCCAAATCGGTCGGCGGTGGGGCCGTGATTTGAATCCCATGGGCGTCGCCGGAAGGCAGGGCGGCATCCGGCGCCGAGGTGGCGTTTGTGAGCCGGATCGCGGCCAGGAAGGCCGCCTTGGGCTGACCGGGCTTGAGCCCGATTCGATAATTCTTGTGACCGACAAGGTCGGGGAGGGGGACCCGCCGCCAGCGAAAGCCGTCGTATCCGCCGTCCTGGACGGGGATTTCCCGGTCGTTGACGAGCAGGACGGCGGCGCGCTGATCATTCTTCGCGCCCCAGAGCAGATCCAGGACATGGGCAGAGGCGGGCGGAACATCAATGGTCAAGTAGAGCGGGCTGTCGCCAAGAAAATGATACGGGACGCCCGTGTAGGACTGATTCTCCGGCTGATTGAAGCGGAGCCAGGCTTCGGGCGCTGCGGATGCGGCATGGAGAAGGGGGCCGCTGCCAACCCCGATAATGAGACCCAAGACGCTGAACAAAAAACTGAAGGGACGGCTCTTTCTGTGTGTGGTTCTGCTGATCATCATCAAATCCTCCAAAAAGGTGGTAGCCAGCCGGATCGTATCTTGCCAAAATCCCGCGTAAAGCACAAGAAGGAGTTTTCTCATGAGCATCCGCATCGTTTCACTGATTGCCTTATGGAGTATGAGCGTTGTTCGTGTCCTGGCCGCAGCCCCAACGGTCAGCGATGATCGCCCGGCCACGCCGTCCGCGCCCCTGGAGGGGTATCGTTTGGCTTGGGCCGATGAATTCAATGGGGAGACGCTGGATTTGTCGAAATGGCGACATCGCGGACTGGGGCCCCGCAAAGGCGGCGTCAATGTCAAGGAAACGGTCCGCCTGGACGGCGACGGGCGTCTGATCCTGACCACGCGAAAAGAAGGCGACGTTTATCAGACAGCCATGATCGCCACGCACGAGACGTATCTGACCACCTATGGCTATTTTGAGTGCCGCGTTCAATTGCAACAAGAGGTCGGTCACTGGTCGGCCTTCTGGCTCCAAAGCCCCACCTATGGCCAGCCGGTGGGCGATCCGGCCCGGGCGGGAACGGAGATCGACATTTTCGAATACCTTCGGCGCAAGGGCGACGCCGTTCAACACACACTCCACTGGGATGGTTATGGCGAGGACCACCAATCGAAAGGGAAGGTTCCCGTCGTGCCGGGACTTGGGAAGGGATGGCACACCTTCGGACTGTTGTGGACAGAGGATGAATATGTGTTTTATGTGGACGGGCGGGTAACATGGCGCACGCGGGACGGCGTGTCCCGGCGGTCTGAGTATATGATTCTCAGCCTGGAGGTGGGTGAATGGGCCGGCGATATTGGAGAGGCTGCACTGCCCGACCACCTGCTTGTCGATTATGTCCGCGTCTTCAAGAAAGCGGCCCCCTGAAGGAGCCGCGGGGCTTGACAGGATTGCCTTTCAACGAAACAATTTGACCGGGTCGGTCGTCGGTCGGGAAATCGGCGCAATGGCCACTCCGATCAACACCACGGATTGTAATCAAGGACAGGGACATATTTTAGGAGGACAGGAAAATGGCATATCTTTTGGGACTGGACATAGGGACCTCGGGGACGAAGGCGATCCTGATCGACGAAGCGGGCAAGATCGTGGCCTCGGCCATGGAGGAATATCCGCTCCTGACGCCGAAACCGGGCTGGGCGGAGCAGCATCCGGGCGACTGGTGGAAAGCCACCGTCTCGACGACGAAGAAGGTTCTGACCGACAGCGGGGTGGACGCCGGAGAAATCAAAGGCGTGGGCCTCTCGGGACAGATGCATGGTTCCGTCTTCCTGGATCAGGGGCGTCAGGTGATCCGTCCCGCCCTGCTCTGGTGTGATGCCCGAACCACGGCGGAGTGTGACGAAATCAACGCCATCGTCGGCGCGGAACGGTTTCACCAACTGGTGGCCAATCCGCCATTGGTCGGCTTCACGGCGCCCAAGGTCTTGTGGCTCAAGAACAAGGAACCGGAGAACTATGCCAAGGTCCGCCACATCATGCTGCCCAAGGATTATGTCCGGATGCAGCTGACGGGGGAAATCCTGAGCGAGGTGTCGGATGCCGCCGGGACGGTGCTCTTCAACGTGGCCAAACGCGAATGGGCCGACGAAGTGCTGGACGCTCTGGGCATTGCGCGTGAATGGATGCCCGAGACGCGCGAGTCCTTCGACGTCTGCGGGACGATCACCTCGGAAGCGGCGGCCCTGACAGGACTGAAAGAAGGCACGCCCGTCGTGGGTGGCGGAGCGGACAACACCTGCGGCGCCGTGGGCTCGGGCGTCGTCTGTGAAGGTCGCGTCAGCGCCAGTCTGGGCACGTCGGGCGTCGTCTTTGCGCCGACGAATGAACTGCGCGTCGATCCCGGGATGCGCGTTCACTCCTTTGTCCATTCCACCCGGAACCAGTGGTACCTCATGGGCTGTATGATCTCGGCCGGCATGGCCCTGCGGTGGTATCGGGACAATGTGGCGTTCGATGAAATCGCATTGGCTGAAAAAGAAGGCCGCGATGTCTATGATCGTTATACGGAGGGCGCGGGGCGTGTGCCCATCGGAGCGGAAGGGCTGTGGTTCCTGCCCTATCTGCAGGGCGAGCGGTCGCCGTTGAACGATCCTTATGCGAGGGGCTCATTCGTGGGGTTGAGTTTCAAACACAACCGCGATCACCTGGCCCGCGCCATCCTCGAAGGCGTCACCTATGGGATGCGCGACATGCTTGAAGTCATTAAGGAACTGGGCACAAATGTGAGCGAAATTCGCGCCCTGGGCGGCGGGGCCAAGAGCCCCTTCTGGCGTCAGATGATGGCCGATGTCTTCGGCGAGGAAATCGTGATCCTGTCTCACGAGGAAGGTCCGGCCATGGGCGCGGCTATCCTGGCCGGCGTGGGCGCGGGTCTCTTCAACGACTTCAAGGCCACAGCCGACGCCATGGTCTCGATCGCCCAGCGCATCGAACCCAATGCCGAAGCCCATGCGCAGTACACCGAACGCTTCGAAATCTTCCGCAGCCTCTATCAGGCCCTGAAGCCGCAGTTTCCTGAGGTCGTGAAGTTTCAGCAGTGAGAAAAAGTTAATGACAGAACAGACGGAGGGAGGAGAGGTTGGCGATGCCGCCTTCACTCCCTCCCTCCACCCAATCCAATCCAGGCGCCAGTTTCGTGACCTGAAAAAAAGTGTTCGGAGGCGACTATGGCACTCATCGAAGGATTCCGAATCCAAAACTATCGCGCGCTCAAAGACGTGGCGATGGGGCGGATCGGGACAACTCTTGAATTTAGAGAAGCCGAACCACTGACTCCGCTTACGGCGGTTATCGGGAGAAACGGATCGGGGAAAAGTTCAATATTTGACGCCTTTGGTTTTCTGGCCGACTGTATGGACAACGATCTGGAAACGGTCTGCAATGATAGGAAACGTGGTGGCTTCGACAAGATTTTGTCCAATGGAGTTAAAGAGCCAATTACGCTAACTGTATATTATCGAGAGGGGAAGAAGGAGCGTCCCATTACCTATACGGTTTCCATCGGTAAAGATGAATCGGGACTACCGATCGTTTTGGAAGAAAGACTTCGTCAGTGTGCCAAAAATAAAGACAGGGGACAGCCCCGTTCTTTTCTTCATCTTAAACGAGGATATGGAAGTGTCTGGATCGGTGACGATTCCGTCGAAGATCCAACAGGGGATAATTCTACGAAGCGAGATGTTGAGTTCGATCCACATCGTTTGGCGATAGTTTCCCTAGCAGAACAATATAAAGAAAATCCAAGAATTGCAAAATTCAAGGCCTTTATAAAGGACTGGTACCTCAGTTATTTCCATCCCGATTCTGCACGGGTTATTTCACAGGCCGGCGCTGAAAAGCGCTTATATTCACATGGGGATAACTTGGGGAATGTCGTCCAACATTTGGAACGCAATCATCCCAGGATTTTAAAGGATATTTTAAGAGATATTTCCACAAAGATACCCGGAATCGGAACGATCGAAACACACCGCGAAACAATTACAAACAATCTTTTTCTTCTGTTCAAAGACAAAGGCTTCGCTAAACCCTTTACCCAGCAGCAGATGTCAGACGGCACTTTGAAAATGCTTTGCTATCTTCTCCTCATTCGCTCTCCAGAACCTCCTCCCTTTATTTGCATCGAAGAACCGGAAAATGGTTTATATCACAAATTATTGGAAACATTGGTCGCGGAGTTTCGCGAACACGCCACGGGAAAAAAGGGCGGGTCACAAGTATTCATCACAACACATGACCCTTACTTCGTCAACGCCATAGAGCCCAATGAA